>NZ_JANQCY010000005.1:0-119328 GCF_024723595.1 Campylobacter sp. LMG 7929
GGTGATGTTTTCATTAATGGCTTTTGCCATAGCACCAAGCTCATCATTTGTTTTAACATCTATCATAGCAGAATCTTTAGTTTTATGATTGATGAAGTCAAAGAAAGAACTAAGACCATTTTGTATAGCTTGTAAAGGTGATAACAATCTTGATGAAATAAAATAAACAATAAGACATGATAAAATTAAAATCACAATAGATGTTATAATTTGATCAAATACATCTTCAATAACTAATTTATCTAAATCATCTTGTTTTTGAATTGCACACGCTACATAGTTAACATGAGCATTTGAATTATTAATATTTGCACAAACTCCAAATCTTTTTTCTCTACTATTTATCCCAGTATATTCAAAAGTCTTATAATCACCTACTACTTTATGGTGATTTTTAATCTCATCGATGTTTGGGTATGATTTTAATATTAAAGACTTATCGTTAGATGCAAAAGGTATTGAACTAGTATTGTCAAAAACAAATACACTTCCTGGTAATTTTTCAAATGTTTTTTGTAGAGATGTTAAAAGTAAATCAACACCCAAAACGGCTATAAGTTTTCCATTTTTTTCAATAGGTACAGAATAAGTAAAACTAGGGAATTTTGTTACTGAATCTTCGTACACATCACTTACAAAAACACCTTTATTTTTTAATGCTCCCTTGTACCAATCTCGTGTGGTTGCATTATATTGAGGATCATCATAATAACTTATACCACCACCTCTTTTTCTAAAAGGTATTCCTTTCTTATCTGATTCTGCATCACTAACAAGCATAGTTCCATCAGGGAAACCAAGATATACTGCTAAAGTATTTGAACCGTCTTTAAATACTTTCAAATCCTTAGCAAAATATTCCCCTAGTTTATCAAAATTTTCTGTCTGGTATTTTGGTAATGAATCTATATATTTTTTTATAGATAATAGAATTTCAACATAACTTTCAATATAAGTTTCCACTTGAGCAGTAGTTACTAATAAATAATCTTTATTTGCATTTTTACTATTTATAATAAGATTTTCTCTACTTGAATAAAAAGCCATTGCCGTTACTATAAACAAAGCTAAAGCAACTATAATCCCTGTAGTATAAGAAAGTTTATTTTTTACACTAATAAAACTATTTTTAAAAAGCATTTATTTTCCTTGAATTTTATTATCATTATATTAATAATTCTATCAAAAAATTATAATAATAATTTTAAAAATTCATAAAAAAACAAAATATTTTTTAAAAATGTAAAATAAAGTGATAGATGTAGAAATTTTTTAGTAAAATAGCAGTGAAGTAAGACTTCACTGCTATAAAATTATAGTTTACTTTCGTTTTTGCTTAGATAATCAGCAACACCTTTAGGGTCAGCTTTCATACCATCATCACCTTTGTTCCAGCCAGCTGGGCAAACTTCACCATGTTCATTAGTAAATAACATAGTATCAACCATTCTAATCATCTCATCAATGTTTCTTCCAAGTGGTAAGTCATTGATCACTGCATGACGAATTGTTCCATCAGCATCAAGTAAGAAAGAACCTCTTAAAGCAACTGCCTCTTCAAATAAAACATCAAAATTTCTAGCAATTTGTTTAGTTAAATCAGCTACTAAAGGAAATTTAACTTGACCTATACCACCTTGATTTACTGGCATATTTTTCCATGCAAAGTGAGAAAATTCATTATCGCAAGATACGCCGATTACTTCAATACCTCTATCTTTAAAATCTTGATATCTTTTATCAAAAGCAATGATTTCAGACGGGCAAACAAAAGTAAAGTCTTTTGGATAGAAAAATACTACCGCGCCTTTTGGTCCTATATTTTTATAAAGATTAAAATCTTCAACTATTTGGTTATTTCCTAATACAGCTGGTGCTGTAAAATCAATAGCTTTTTTAGTAACTATCATTTTTTATCTCCTAATTAATAAATTTTATTTGTAACAAAATAATATCATTTGTAAATTTAAAAATTTATTAATTGTGTAAAATTATCCATAATTTAATTTTATTATCAAAATTAATAGATTTTAAGAATAAAATTAACACAATTTTGATAATCTTGCATTCAACATTAATATTAAGGAGTAAAAAATGGCAGTTAAAATTACTGATATTTGTATAGCATGTGGTTCTTGTATAGATGAATGCCCAGTAAGTGCGATCGTAGATGATGCAAATAATCCTGAGGGCGAAGACAGATATTATGTTTATGCAGATAAATGTGTTGAGTGTGTAGGACACAATGATCAACCAGCCTGTGCAAGTGCTTGCCCAACCGATGGTTGTATTGTATGGAGTGATGTAGTAGGTGGTCAACCAAGTCGTGATAACATCGGTAGTGATTTAAGAGACGGTTCAACTCCAGTATTTGCTTAATAAATTTAATGTAAGTATCTTGATTTCAAGTTACTTACAAACCCTTCAATAACTCTAAACTTTTATATAAATTTAAAGCATTTTTTGGTATAATTAGCTCTTTTATAAATATAAAACTTAATTTAAATTAAGGGGACGATTTTGGAAAAAACACTTTCTATTATTAAACCTGATGCAGTAAAAAAAGGTGTTATTGGTCAAATTTTAACACGCTTTGAAAACAATGGTCTAAGAATAGCAGCAACAAAAAAAATACAGCTTTCAGAAAAAGAAGCGCAAGAATTTTATGCTGTACACAAAGACAGACCTTTTTTTAAAGATTTAGTTGAATTTATGATCAGCGGTCCGGTTGTGGTTTCTGTTTTAGAAGGCGAAAATGCAGTGTTAAAAAACAGAGAATTAATGGGTGCTACAAATCCAAAAGAAGCAGCTCCTGGTACTATTAGAGCAGATTTTGCAGATAGTATTGATGCAAATGCGGTTCATGGAAGTGATAGCTTAGAAAATGCAAAAATTGAAATAGAATTTTTCTTTTCAAAAACTGAAATTTTATAATGAAAATTGCCTTTGCAAAACTTAGCTCTGTGGCTTATCCTTTTAAGCTAGATCTTGGTAATATAGTTTTTGAAGGAACTATTACAAAAGTTAATCCAAAATTAGCAAAAATAAAAGCTAATTTCAAAGGATTTACTTATAGAAACTGTGATCGATGTGGCGATGAAATGGAGCTTGAAATCGATCAAAATATAGAGCTTTTTGCAAGCGATGGAATTTTTAAAGATGAAAATAATACTTTAAGTGATACTATGGAGTTTTTTGACTCTCATATAGATTTAATTGAACTTGCCACAAGTGAGTTGCAATCTTATTTAAGTGATTATTTTTATTGTAATAAATGTTTAAATTAATAAAGGAGTAAAAAATGGCAGTACCTAAGAGAAGAGTGAGTAAAACTCGTGCAGCAAAACGCAGAACTCATTATAAAGTTACCTTACCTATGCCTATAAAAGACAAAGATGGTAGCTATAAAATGCCTCACCGTGTAAATCCAGTAACTAAGGAATATTAATAACGATGACAAGCATTGCTATTGATGCAATGGGTGGTGATTTTGGGGAAAAACCTATCATAGAAGGTGTGATTCAAGCTCTAAAAGAGCGTGAATTTAAAGCCATCTTGGTAGGGGATCCTCAAAAACTAAAAACCTTGATTCCTCAAGAATTAAACTCATACATAGAATACGAAGAAGCTTTTGATGTGTTTGCTATGGATGAAAATTCCACAGATGCACTAAAAAGAAAAGATAGTACTATTTACAAAGCCATTGATTTAGTAAGAAATCAAAAAGCAAAAGCTGTTGTTTCTGCTGGGCATAGTGGAGCTACTATGAGTTTAGCTACATTAAGGCTTGGAAGATTAGCAAATATTGCTAGACCTGCAATTGCTACTTTAATGCCAAATATCCATTCAAGAACACTTGTACTAGATGTTGGAGCAAATGTTGATTGTAAAAGTGAGCATTTATTTCAATTTGCTATTATGGGTGAAGCCTATGCTAAAGAGATTTTAAAAATTGCCAAACCTAGAGTTGCTTTACTATCAAATGGCGAAGAAGAATGTAAGGGAAATGAGCTTACTAAAGAAACTCATCAACTCTTAAAGCAACTTCCAAATTTTGTCGGAAATGCCGAAGGTAGAGATATCTTTAATGGTACTATAGATGTATTAGTATGTGATGGATTTAATGGGAATATTTTACTTAAAACCGGCGAAGGTGTAGCAAGTGTTATCACAAAGCTTCTAAAACAAGAAATTCAAAAATCTTTTTTAGCAAAACTAGGCTATCTTTTAGCAAAACCAGCTTTTAATGAACTAAAAACTCATATTGACTATGAAGAATACGGTGGAGCTCCGCTTTTGGGTGTAAAAGAATGTGTCATTATAAGTCATGGAAAAAGTGGTCCAAAAGCTATAAAAAATGCTATTTTTCAAGCATTAAATTTCGCACAATCAAATATAAATCAAACTATAGAAAAAGAACTTTCTAATTATGAAATCAACTAAAGCTTCCTTAAAAAGTATAGCTTCTTATATCCCTACAAAAACTCTGAGTAATT
This sequence comes from Campylobacter sp. LMG 7929, assembly GCF_024723595.1. NCBI lineage: Bacteria > Pseudomonadati > Campylobacterota > Epsilonproteobacteria > Campylobacterales > Campylobacteraceae > Campylobacter > Campylobacter sp. LMG 7929. Next base: position 4,497 of record NZ_JANQCY010000005.1, read on the forward strand.
TTGACTTAGAAAAAATGGTTCAAACTAGTAATGAATGGATATTAAGAAGAACTGGTATAGAACAAAGACACATAGCAAATGATGATGAGAATACAAGCGATCTTGGTACTAAAGCAGCTATTAAAGCCATACAAAGAGCTAATTTAAATCCTCAAGATATAGATGCGATCATCGTAGCTACTTTAAGTCCTGATTATTTTACCATGCCATCAACTGCGTGTAAAATCGCTCATAATTTAGGCTTAAAAAATATCACTGCTTTTGATATTTCTGCTGCATGCTCGGGATTTATTTATCTTTTAGAGCTTGCAAAATCTATGGTTGAAAGTGGTGCTAAAAAAAATGTATTAATCATAGGGGCTGAAAAAATTAGTTCTATTATGGATTATACTGATAGAAGCATTTGTGTGTTATTTGGTGATGGAGCTGGGGCTGGAGTTGTATCATTAGATGATAATTTTCCTATTATAGACACTCATACTGCAAGTGATGGGGAATTTGGAGATTTATTAATGACTCAAAGAGCTCAAAAAAGCAGTATCTGCTCTCCACTTTCCATGCAAATGAAAGGAAATGAGGTATTTAAAATCGCAGTGAATACTCTAAGTAATGATGTTATTGAAATTCTTGCAAAAAACGATATAAAAAGCGAAGAAATTGATCTTTTTATACCTCATCAAGCTAATTTAAGAATTATCAAGGCCGTACAAGAAAAATTAAACTTCAAAGACGAACAATGCGTAGTTACTGTCCAAAAATATGGCAATACCTCAGCTGCTTCAATTCCTATGGCAATGAATGATGCTTACGAGCAAGGTCGTTTAAAACAAGGCTCACTAATATTACTTGATGCTTTTGGTGGTGGTTTCACTTGGGGTTCAGCATTGCTTCGTTTTGGTGGAGAAAATAACAAATAAGTAAAAACTTATTTGTTATTAAAAGCTCCAATTTGATCTAATACTGACTTTCTAGTTTGATTATCTGAAGAATCTACGCGGATATAAAATTCAACTCTATTGTTTATTTCATCTTCTTTGTTTGCACTCAAAGGATAATTTTCACCAAAACTAACCACTATAAGTTGAGCTGGATTAATTCCTCTAGCAATCAAATAATCAGCCACAACTTGAGCTCTTTTACTTGCTAAATCAAAATTTCTTTTAGGATCTTTATCACTTGCATCAGTATAACCTCTAAGTTCTATTTGAGCTTGTTTTGGCATTCTTTTTAAAACTTCACTAATACGTTTTAGAAAATCTTGCACATCAGCTGAATCAATTTGTGTACTACCTCTAGCAAATTCAACCCTTGCAGGCAAATTTAAAACGATATTATTTTCTCTTTGATCTAATGCTGCTTTTAATTTTTCTATATTTTCTTGTTGGGTGATACTTAATTTTTTAAGCTTTTCAAGCTCTTCAACATTTGCATTAGATGGTGCACTGTATTTATTATGCACTTCACTTTCTTTTTCTAAAGGATTTGAAGCAGTAAATTCAAAAATTTTAACAAATTCAGTTTTTAAAGCCTCAGTTTTAGCGGGGTTACTTTCAGAAATCGCCCAAAGAGCAATAAAAAGTGCCAAAAGCAAACTTAAAAAGTCTGCATAAGGCACAGCCCATTTTTCACCTGCTGGACATTCTGGACATTTATGTTTTTTTCCCATTTTTTAACTCTTACTTATCAAATTGAGAAATTCTAGGCTCACCTTGTCCAAGGTAATTAAACAATTTAGCCTCTAAATCTCTAGGGTTAGCTCCCTCTGCAATACTTACTATAGCATGTGAGATCACTATCCTTTCTTTAATGAGCTCATGAGCATTAGCTTTGATTTTATGACCCCAAGGTCCAAATAAAGCATAAGCACCAAAAATCCCAGTTACCGTTGCAGTAAATGCTCCTGCAATACCTGCTGCCATAGCTTGAGGATCATCTAAAAGTTGCAAAGCAAGCATAAGTCCCATAACCGCACCAACAAGTCCCATAGTAGGACAAGTCTCACCAAAACGGATCCAGTATTCTGCCGTTTCTTTGTAATATTCTTCCATTTCCTCTATTTGGATTTCCATGCTTTCTTTAATCTCTTCTACGCTCTTGCCATCAACCATCATCATCATGGTTTCTTTTAAAAACTCATTATCAATTTCATTAGTTTTTGACTCTAAAGCCAAAAGCCCATCTCTTCTTGCTATGATAGAGTATTCTACAAGCTCAGCTATCCTTTGACTTAAATTTACCCCCGCACCTTTAAAGGCGAGTTTTAATTCTTTATAAGCTGCTTTAACAAATTTTTTATGAGTTGCTGTCATCGCACAAAAAGCCGCAGTTGGAACCACGATCAAAAATGAACTTAAGTGCAAAACATGTAAAGGGTTACCACCCTCTAAAATATCCCCCACAGAAATACTAACAACAGCTAATACCATCCCAAGTATGGTTGAAAGATCCATTAATTATTCTCCTTATTTTAATGCGCCCCAATTTTTGGCAATACTTGATGAAGTTTTTAATTTAACTTTTAATTTTACAATATTTTCCATAATATCACTAGCATTTTTTGCAAATTCCTCACAAAGTTCATCTTTTACTTCAAAAATAAGCTCATCATGGATTTGTAAAATCAAGCGTTTGTTCTCATCTAAATCTTTTGCAATTTCTATCATTGCAAGTTTTATTATATCGGCAGCAGAACCTTGAAGTGTAGAGTTAATACTCTCTCTTTCATACATTGCCACATGCATAGGCTTTGCATTTTCAAAGTCAAAATAACGCTTACGGCCTAGTAAAGTCTTTATAAAACCATTTTGCTTAGCTTCATTTTTTACCTTTTCAAAATAAGTTTTTATACTAGTAAAATTCTCAAAATATTTTTCAATATATTCTTTAGCTAATTTTGCTTCTATTTTTAAATTTTGACTCAAAGTCTTATAACCCATACCATAAATAAGACCAAAATTTATGCTTTTAGCAATACTTCTTGTCTCATAATCACTACGGTTAAAAATCATAATAGCAGTTTTTGCATGAATATCCTCATCGTTTAAAAACGCTTCTAATAATTTCTCATCTTCACTAAAATGCGCTAGCATTCTAAGCTCAATTTGTGAATAATCAAGTGAGATAAAACTAAATCCTTCTTTTGCTACAAAACAGGATTTATAATCTTTAGCATATTGACCATGCGCAGGGATGTTTTGTAAATTTGGATCTTTTGATGAAAGGCGTCCTGTGGCTGTTCCTGTTTGTAAAAAACTTGAATAAATTCTTGAGTTTTCATCTTTTTTGGCTAATTTTAACAAAGGTTCACAATAAGTAGAAACTAATTTAGCAAGCTCTCTATAAGCTAAAATTTCTTTCACAATCGGATGTTCATCTAAAATAGCATTTAAAACCTTTTCATCAGTAGAATATCCTGTTTTGCTTTTTTTACCACTTGGTAGCTTTAGTTTTTCAAATAAAATATCCCCTACTTGTTTTGGAGAATTAATATTAAATTTTTCACCCGCTAAATCATATATTTTTTCACTAAGTATTTTAATATCTTGATTAAAACTTTGCATTAGGCTTTCAAGCTTTTGAATATCAAGTTTAATACCATTATTTTCCATCATAATAAGCACTTTGATAAATTCAAACTCACTTTTTTGCGCAAGCTCAAATAAAGGCTTTTCTAAATTTTTTAAAAAATACAAATAAAATCTTAAAGTAACATAAGCATCCTCAGCTGCATATTTACAAGCTTTTTCTACATCCACTCCTGCAAAGCTTTCTCCTTTTTTTACCAAGTCTTCAAAATGCAAAGTCTCATAATCAAACAATCTTTTTGCTAAATCATCCATATTTACACGCAAACTTGGCTCTTTAAGCCATGCAAGTATCATAGTATCAGCATAATTTTTTGGAGGAAGTAAATTAAAATTGTTTTTTATAATCTCAAAATCATATTTAAGATTATGACCTATAACCGTGCTTTGATAGATTTTTTCTATACCCTTTTTAGCCACTTGCATAGAAATTTGCTTACAAACTCCTAAATAATCATGCGCAAGTGGTACATAAAAGGCTTCACTTTCATGAAAACAAAAACTAAACCCTACTATCTTAGCTTCTTTAGTATCTAAGCCCGTAGTTTCGGTGTCAAAAGCAACAATGCTTTGATCATCAATTTTTTCTAAAATGTCAAATAATTCTTTCTCATCTAAAATTAATCTTGCATTAAATCCTAAATTTTTATCTTTATTAGTAGGATTAGTGCGTAGTTTTTTTAATAAAGCATTTAATTCATAATGCTCCAAAATATCCATAATCTTAAGCAAGGGCTCATCTTTTGGATACTCACAATTTAAAAGCATATCTTTTACATCTAAATTTTCATACAAAGAAGCAAGTTTTTTACTCAAAAAGGCATTTTCTTTGCCCTCAAGCAACAAATTACGACTTCTTTCATTACGCACTAGTGTTAAGTTTTCATAAATTCCCTCAATACTTTCAAACTCATCAAGTAAATTCTTAGCTCCCTTAGCACCAATTCCTTTTACACCTGAGATATTATCTGAGCTATCTCCACATAGAGCTAAAAAATCTCTTATTTGGCTAGGTTTTACCCCATATTTTTCTAAACACCCTGCTTCATTATAATCATTTTTTGAAATAGGACTATAAATACTAACTTTATCATCTTTTATAAGTTGATACAAATCTTTATCTTGAGTAATAATTCTTATAAAAATATCCTTATTTTCACACTCTTTAACCAAAGATGCGATGATATCATCAGCCTCATATCCTTCGCAAGAAAAACTTGAAAAACCCATTTTTTCTATCATTTGAATGCAAATTGGAATTTGAGCTAATAAATCAGGTGGAGGTGGAGTGCGGTTGATTTTATAATTTGGATCAATTTCACTTCTAAAAGTTTTTCCTTTACTATCAAGAGCAAAAATAATCATATCACTAGGATGATCATTTTTCAAACTATAAATAAAATTAGCAAAACCGCTTATCATATTACTAGCTTCGCCTTTTGAATTTTTCAAACCCTTTAAAGCATAAAAAAGCCTAAAGAAAAAGCCAAAAGTATCAATTATGGTTAAAGTTTTCATTTTTTTCCTATATTAAAAAATAATAATAATTATCGCCCAAAATTATTTAAAAGTCGGTAAAAAGTATTAAATTTCCATTTTAAGCATTTTAGATAAAATTATCATTTTGAAATTTCAAATAAAGGTTTAATCTTGCAAACAAAATCAATCGCGGATGAAAATTTTCAAACTCCACAAGGAAAAAAGGCTTTTAAAAAGGCTGTGTTTTCATGTTGGCTAGGAACTGCCATGGAATATGCAGATTTTGCACTTTATGGCTTAGCTGCAGCTACTGTTTTTTCAGAAGTTTTCTTTCCTGAGCAAACTCCTGTTATAGCATTATTGCTTAGTTTTGTTACTTATGGTATAGGTTTTATTGCTAGACCTATTGGAGCTTTATTTTTTGGATATTTAGGAGATAAATACGGAAGAAAAAATGTATTGATGAGTACCATTGCATTAATGGGCATTTCAACTACTTTAATTGGTTTTATACCAAGTTATGCAGTAATTGGAATTTGGGCTCCTATATGTTTGGTTATTTTGCGTTTTATGCAAGGCTTTGGCGCAGGCGCTGAGCTTTCAGGTGGAACTGTCATGCTTGGAGAATATGCTCCTAGTAAACATAGAGGTTTAATCTCTTCTATCATCGCTCTTGGATCAAATAGTGGAACCTTACTTGCAGCTTTTGTGTGGCTTTTAGTTACAAGCATGGATGATGCTAGTTTTAAAGAATGGGGATGGAGAATTCCTTTTATAGGAAGTATCTTCATAGCACTTTTTGCTGTTTATATGCGTTTAAATGTAAAAGAAACTCCTGTTTTTGAAAAGCAAAAAGAATTAATGCTAAAAATTCGTCATGAAAATGAAGCACATATGAAAAAAGATGAAAGAACTTTTTGGCAAAAAAGTCGTGCATTTTGGACTATGGTGGGCATAAGGATAGGAGAAAATGGACCATCTTATCTTGCACAAGGCTTTATAGTAGGTTATGTAACTAAAATTTTACTTCTTGATAAATCAGTAGCCACAACTGCTGTTGTTATAGCTTCTTTGGTGGGATTTTTGGTTATACCTTTAGCAGGATATTTAAGTGATAAATTTGGAAGACGCATTACCTATAGAACCTTTTGCTTGCTTTTAATGCTTTATGCCTTCCCTGCTTTTATGTTGCTTGATAGTAAAAATGAAATTATTGTAATTTTAACTATCATCGTAGGTATGTCTTTGGCATCTTTAGGAATTTTTGGTGTGCAAGCTGCGTGGGGTGTGGAGCTTTTTGGGGCAAAAAATCGCTATACCAAAATGGCACTAGCAAAAGAATTTGGCTCTATACTTTCAGGAGGAACCGCTCCTATGATAGCTTCAGCTTTGCTTGCTTATTATGGCACTTGGTGGCCAATAGCCTTGTATTTTGTTATCACCGCAGGAATTGGTTTTATCACAACTTTCTTTGCGCCAGAAACTAGAGGCAGAGATTTAAATTTAATAGAAGATGCGATATGATACGCCTTATTTTAGATACTGATATAGGCAATGGAATAGCAGGGGCTAATACCGATGATGGTTTAGCCCTTGGGCTTATTTTAGCCTCTAAAGAAATCAAACTTGAAATGATTAGCACTTTAAGTGGTAATGTACAAGCTTTAACCGCTTATAGCGTTGCTAAAGATTTATTAAATAAGCTTAATCTAGATATACCTTTGTATCTAGGTGCTCATGAAGCTTTATGTGAAGATAGTCATTTTTGGAGACAAAGACTAGATAAAAGCATAGAAGAGTTTAAGCTTACTCATCTTTGGGATCATATAAAACCTATAAAAATCTTAGAAAACATAAGCCCAAATGCTTGTATGAAAATGGGTGAGCTTGTTATGCAAAACCCAGGTGAAATTTCAATTTGCGCTATAGGACCTTTAACAAATATAGCCATAGCTATGAAACTTTTTAAAGACTTTGATAAAAATGTAAAAGAAATTTTTATCATGGGTGGAAGTTTTGATATGCCTTATCATATCAAAGATACAAATTTTGGTTTTGATCCTGAGGCTGCTAGTATAGTTTTAAACTCAAGAGCTAAAATCACACTTGTTCCTTACAATGCAACAATGCAAACTATGCTCACACATGAAGATTTAAATACTTTAGAAAATCAAAATCCACTTTGTGATTTTTTAATACAGACTTTAAGAGTTTGGATTGATTATGCAAGCAAAACAAGAGGTACAAATGGCACATGGATACATGATGCATTAACTATTGCTTATATGCTTGATCCTAATTTAGCAAATTTTGATGAGTATTTAGTAGATGTCATTTGTGATAGTACTTTTGCTAGAGGAAGCACGATAAGGTGTTTTAAAGATGCTAAAATGCCTATGAAAAATCATGAATTAAAAAACACTATAAAAGTTTTAAAAGATATTGATAATGCTAGACTTTTAAATCTTTTAAAATCAAGACTTTTAAATGGAATTTGCTATGAAAATTACAAAAGCATAACGGCTTAATTTACCCAAGGCTATAAAAATACTTGCTTTTAAAAAAGAATACTTAGCAAATCCAAGCCCTAGCGCAAAAAGATCTCCCGCTATGGGTAAAAAAGTAAAAAAAGCATACAAAGAGCCAAATTTTTTAAAGTTTGCATTGATTTTTTCTAATTTATGTAAAGAGTTTTTAAAATATTTTTCTAAAATTTGACTCTCTCCAAAATAAGCTAACGCATAAGTACTTAAACTACCCAAAGTATTTCCCAAACTTGCAACAAATAAAACCATATAAGCATTAAAATCTAATTTCACAAAAGCAAGCACAAAAGCCTCACTTGCCATAGGCAAAAGTGTGCTAGAGAGAAAACATACTATAAAAAGTCCTATATAGCTTATGTCATTATATAAAAAATCAAACATTACAAATTTTCTTAGTATTTATTTTCCAAATTATCATTTTAAAGAATTTTTAATAATAATTATCTTAGAATGTAAAGTCATTTGGCAATTTTTTAAAAGGAAAAGCTATGGAAAGGAAAAAATTTTCTAAACTAAATTTAGAATACTCATTTAACAAAGCTTCTTTTTCTTGGCGTTAAGCCTACTACTACATTTTCAATCATTTTTTATTTTACATTTTTAGTTTTAGTTGATCATTTTTGATTTTATATTGTTAATCATTTTAAGGAAATACTATGAAAAAATATTACGGAAAATTTGGTGGGCAATTTGTGCCAAATGAAGTAAAAATAGCATTAGATGAAGTAGAAAAAGCTTTTTTAAAACTCAAAAAAGATAAAGATTTTAACACAGAATTAAAAGAACTCTTAGTTAATTATGTAGGAAGACCTACACCTTTATACCATGCTAAAAATTTAAGCAAGCTTTATAATCATGAAATTTATTTAAAAAGAGAAGACTTAACTCACACAGGAGCTCATAAGATCAACAATGCCATAGCTCAAGCCTTAATGGCAAAGAAAATGAATAAGAAAAAAATTATTGCAGAAACTGGAGCAGGACAACACGGGCTTGCAACCGCTACTGCAGCAGCACTTTTGGGACTTGAATGTGAGATATTTATGGGAGCTATTGATGTAAAAAGACAAGCCTTAAATGTCTATAAAATGGAGCTTTTAGGAGCAAAAGTTCATGCGGTAGAAAGTGGAAGTAAAACTTTAAGTGATGCGGTGGATGAAGCTTTAAATTTTTGGGTTAAAAACACCAAAGAAGTATTTTATGTAGTAGGAAGTGCAGTGGGGCCTTATCCTTATCCGCAAATTGTTACGCATTTTCAAAGTATTATAGGTAAAGAATGTAAAATGCAACTTAGAAAATTAAATAAAAAAGTAGATTACATCATAGCAGCAGCTGGAGGTGGTAGCAATGCTGCTGGAATTTTTCATGCATTTTTAAAAGATGAAAAAGTTAAACTCATAGGCGTTGAAGCAGCAGGTTTAGGAAAAGATACACCTTATCATGCAGCTACACTTACTAAAGGTAAAGAAGGTATTATCCATGGTATGAAAACTAAGGTTTTACAAGATGATAAAGGCAATATTGCTCATACTTTTAGCATCTCTGCTGGGCTTGATTACCCTGGCATAGGTCCTTTGCACGCATATTTACAAGAAAGTAAAAGAGCAAGTTATCATGCTATTAGCGATGATGAGTGTATCAATGCTTTAAAATTATTATGTAAAGAAGAAGGTATTATACCTGCCATTGAAAGCTCACATGCATTAGCTTATCTAGAAAAACTTTGTCCGACTTTAAAGAAAAAAAGTGTGATAGTTGTAAATCTTTCAGGAAGAGGCGATAAAGATATGCAAAGTATTTATGAGTATAAAAAAGGTGAAATTTATGGTTGAAGGATAACTTCAACCAATTTATTTTTTTGTGTTTTTTAACTCTAAATTTAGATAATACCCCGTATAAGAACCACTTTTTTCATGATTTTTTGCAAGCTCTTCCACGCTACCTTTAGCTATAACCTTACCACCTTTAACTCCACCTTCAGGTCCCATATCGATGATATAATCAGCATTTTTAATCACATCTAAATTATGCTCTATCACAAACACACTATTTCCAAGATCGACTAAATGTTGCAAAACTAAAATAAGCTTATTAACATCTTCAAAATGAAGTCCTGTTGTAGGTTCATCTAAAATATAAAGAGTTTTTCCTGTATCGCTTCTGCTTAATTCTTTGGCTAGCTTAATACGCTGAGCCTCTCCGCCACTTAAAGTAGTTGCATTTTGTCCTAAGGTAAGATAATCAAGCCCAACTTTTACCAAAGTATCAAGTTTTTGCTTTATCTTTGGCACAGAAGTAAAAAACTCACTTGCTTCAATAATACTCATATTTAAAACATCAGCTATGCTTTTACCTTTATATTTGATCTCTAAAGTTGCATCATTATATCTTTTGCCATTACAAACATCACAAGTTACCATCACATCAGGCAAAAAGTGCATTTCTATTTTAATTTCACCATCTCCACTACACTTTTCACATCTTCCACCTTTAACATTAAAAGAAAAACGCCCTGCTTTATAACCTCGCATTTTAGCTTCTTTGGTAGCTGCAAAAAGATTACGAATTTCATCCATAGCACCTGTATAAGTAGCAGGATTTGAACGCGGGGTTCTTCCTATAGGACTTTGATCAAGATAAATCACCTTATCAAGTTTTTCTAAACCTTCTATTTTAGCCCCACTTAGTTTTTTAACTTTTTTAGCACGGTTAAGCTCTTCTTTTGCAAATGGAAGCAAAGTTTGTAAAATCAATGAGCTTTTACCACTTCCTGAAACGCCTGTAATTGCTACAAGATTGCGTAGTGGAAAATCTACGCTTAGATTTTGAATATTATTAATACTCACATCTTTTAAACTAATAAAATCTTTTTGTTCTCTATTTTTTTGATGGGCAATTTGCTTTTTACCGCTCATATAAAGGGCGGTTTGGCTTTTGCTTTTTAATAATTCTTTATAAGTTCCACTAAATACAACCTCACCACCAAATTTACCAGCATTTGGACCAATATCTACGATAAAATCTGCCTCTTCTATAGTCATTTTATCATGCTCAACCACGATTAAAGTATTACCCTTTTGCTGAAGATTTCTTAAAGTTTTAATGAGTTTTGCCGTATCTCGCTCATGTAAACCAATGCTAGGCTCGTCTAAAACATACATCACTCCACTTAAACCACTACCAATTTGAGATGCTATACGAATTCTTTGAGCCTCACCCCCGCTAATGGTTCTTGCATCACGCCCTAAAGATAAATACCCAAGTCCTACATCATAAAGAAAAAACAATCTTTCATTAATTTCTTTAAAAATAGGCTTAGCTATCAATCTTTCTTGCTCACTTAAATACGCAAAATTAGCTTCTTTTGAAAAAAATGCAGTGGTATTTTCTATGCTCATATCTAAAATTTCACCCAAATTTTTCTCAGCTACTTTTACAGCTAAACTCTCAGCTCTTAAACGATGGCCATTGCAATCTTTGCAAGTTTTTTCGCTCATATACTCGCTTAAATCTTTTTCATCTTTTAGCATTTCATAGGCATATTTAACCGCACCTTCAAATTTACGACTTAAGCGATGTCTTTTCCATAAAAAATTAATTTCCTTGGCATTGCCATAAAGCACTAGACGCTTTTCTTCTTCACTTAACTCATTATATGGAATTTTTACCCTGATATCATTTTGTTCACAAAAGGCCATTAAAAACTTATAATAATAACTTTTATTAAACCCATATAAAAGCTTTATAGCTCCTGCTTCTAAGCTTAATTCTTCATTGATAAGTTTTTTCATATCTAGCGTATATCTTATACCAAGACCATCACAACTTGGACAAGCACCTTTTGGAGAATTAAAAGAAAAACTCAAAGGCTCAAGCAAAGGAAAAGAAATTTTACAATCAAAACAAGCATTATGTTCACTATAATGAAAATGTTTTGCTATGTTTAATTCTTCATTATTTAAAACTTCAATTTCCACTTCACCAAAGCTCTCGCTAAGACCTTTTTCTATATCGCTTGCAAGTCTTGCTAGCATATCATCTTGTACTTGGAGTCTATCTATTACAAGTTTTATTGTATGTTTTTTGGTTTTAGCAAGCTCAATATCCTCATCAAGACGCGTTAAAACCCCATCAATTTGTGCTCTAACATAGCCTTTTGCGACTAAATTTTCCAAAAGATCTGCAAAAGTTCCTTTTTTTTCTTTAATCAACGGCGCATAAATGATGATTTTAGCTCCTTTTGGAAGCTTTAAGATTTCACCTACGATATCTGCTGCACTCATAGATGAGATTTTTTGGCCACATTGATGACAATGTTGTGAGCCAATCCTTGCGTATAAAAGTCTTAGATAATCATAAATTTCAGTAATAGTCCCAACAGTTGATCTAGGATTTTTAGAAGTTGTTTTTTGATCAATAGCAATAGCAGGAGTTAAACCTTCTATTTTATCAACATTTGGCTTACCCACTTTATCTAAAAACTGCCTTGCATAAGCACTTAAACTTTCAATATAGCGACGTTGTCCTTCTGCATAAAGCGTACCAAAAGCTAAAGTGGATTTACCACTTCCACTAAGTCCTGTAAAAACTATGAGTTTATTTTTAGGAATTTCTAGGTTGATATTTTTAAGGTTATTCTCTTTAGCACCAATGATATTTATTTTGTCATTATTCATAAAAATCCTCTTTTTACCTAATCAAGCATGTTTTTTAGCAAAATCTTTCATAAATTCACTTAACTTTTGCACCTTTTCAATGCTGATAGAATTATAAATACTAGCGCGAATTCCACCTAAAATTTTATGCCCTTTAAGACCTATCATACCATTTTCTTCAGCTTCTTTTACAAAAACTGGTTCTAAATTTTTATCATGAGCTATGTTAAAACTAACATTCATTAATGATCTATCCTCTTTTTTAGCATGACCTTTATAAAAACCATTACTCTCATCAATCACATCGTATAAAATTTTAGCCTTTTGTATGTTTTGCTCATTGATTTTATCTAAGCCGCCTTGATTTAAAAGCCATTTCATTTCAAGATTAAACATATATATAGCAAAGGTTGCTGGAGTATTAAATAAAGAATTATTTTCAGCATAAACACTGTATTTTAACATACTAGGTATATTTTTGTTTTTACTACGCTCTATCATATCTTTGCGGATAAATGCACAAGCAAGTCCTGAAATTCCCGCATTTTTTTGCACTCCACCAAAAAGCATAGCAACATTAGAAAAATCTATCTTTTTAGAGAAAAAATCACTAGAAGCATCAATTATCAAAGGGCTTTTAGTTTTTGGATAGTTTTTATATTGGGTTCCATAAATGGTATTGTTAGAGCATATATAAGCATAATCTGCATTATCACTAAATTCAAATTGTGGGATATGATCAAACTCACTTTCTTGGCTACTTGCTACTATTTTTGTATTTACTCCTAAAATTTCAGCCTCTTTAATAGCTTTTTTAGTCCAAACACCAGTATTGGCAAATTCACAAACTCCACCCATATATAAATTCATAGGTATCATAGCAAATTGCAAACTAGCTCCACCTTGCATTAAAAGCACTTCATAATCATCATTTACACCATAAAGATCTTTTGCTATTTTAATAGCTTCAAAATGCACTTCTTCAAAAACCTTTCCACGATGAGAAACTTCCATAATAGAAAAGCCTTTACCATGATAATCAAACAAATGCTCCTGTGCTTCTTTTAAAACCTCATCAGGCAGATTTGAAGGACCTGCACTAAAATTCATTACTCTCATTTTGTCTCCTTTTTATAGTATTTGGGCTTCTTTACTCTCATTTATTGAGCAAAGTTTTATAATATCTCCTTTTTTTAGTTTTTCAAGAGAGATATTTTTGCCATCTTTTTGTAAATTTATCAAATTTTTACTTTTATCAAAGAAATTTTTATGCTGAGTTAAAAGCTCTTCAAAATTATTAAGTTTGTTTTCATAATTTAATAATTTTAAATTTAAAACGCTCTTTAGTTGACTTTGTAAAAAATCAAGCTTTTGTTTTCTAAGAAAAAAAGCATTTTCTAAAGATTTCGCTTTGGCTAAATTTTGTAAATGATCGATTTTATTTTGATAAAACTTAAGATGATTTAACATTTGGTTTTTAAAACGCATAGCAAGCTCATCAAGTCCTTGTTCTAAGCTGAGTTTATTTGGAAAAATCATATCAATAGCCGCACTTGGAGTTGGTGCTCTTAAATCTGCTACAAAGTCACTAATAACATAATCAATCTCATGTCCAATAGCAGAAACAATAGGCGTTTTTAAAGAAAAAATACATCTTGCAAGTTCTTCATCATTAAAACAAAACAAATCTTCTCTGCTTCCACCACCTCTTGCTAAAATAATCGCATCTAAATTAAACTCATCAGCTTTTTTTAAAGCATTTATCAAAGAATTTGGAGCGCTTTGTCCTTGAGTGAGGGCATTAAAAATAGTTATTTTGCAAAGATTGTATTCTTTTTGTGAAATTAACTTTAACATATCTTGCAAAGCAGCTGAAGTAAAAGAAGTGATTATGCCTATTTTTTTAGGAAATTTAACAATGCTTTTTTTAGCATTTGTATCAAACAAACCTTCTTTTTCAAGCTTTTCTTTTAGGGCTAAAAATTTAGCTTCTAAATCCCCAAGGCTTGTTTTTTGCATACTTTTAGCGATAAATTGATACCTACCACTTGCTTCATACAAACTCACATAACCTCTTAGATCAAGCATATCGCCAACCTTAGGTTTAGCTTGAACAAATTGATTAAAGCCTTTAAACATCACGCAAGCTATGCTTGATTTTTCATCTTTTAAATCAAAATACCAATGTCCTGAACTATGAATGGTAATTTTAGAAATTTCTCCACTAAGCTCTATATCATCAAGATGAAATTCTAATAAACTTTTAGCCTTTAAATTAAGTTCTGAAACTTTCATTTTTTTCTTGCAATAAACATAGAGCAAACACCAAAGCTAAAGTTTTTGTACTCTAGCATTTCAAAGTGCACACTCAATTCTTTAATAAATTCTTCTTTGCTTAAAAAATCTTCTATAGAATTTGGCAAATACTCATAAGCACTATAATTTTTACTAATAAATCCACCCACTTTTGGCAAAATATTTTTTAAGTAAAAATCTCTACAAGCAGCTATAAAACCACCCTGCTCTCTTTTGGTAAATTCAAGCACAAGTAAAATCCCATCCTTTTTTAACACTCTTGCAAATTCTTTTATAGCTTCTTTCCTATCTACCACATTGCGTATGCCATAACTTATACTTATGATGTCTGCACTTTCATTTTCGAGTGGAAGTTCTTGTGCTTTTGCTTGTACAAAAGTCGCATCAGGAATTTTTTTCCTAGCCACTTCAAGCATGCCCGCACTTGGATCAACCCCTTTTATACTAATGATATTTTTATTTGCTCTTAAGGCTTGATTTTGCCATTCTATAATCATATCGCCCGTACCACAAGCTACATCGATAATATCAAATTCATTATTAGAAAATTTAAAAACATCCAAACAAGCTTTTTTTCTCCAACTCACATCACTTCCAAAACTTAAAATTCTATTAGCCTTATCATAAGTTGGTGCTATATCATCAAACATTTTAACTATTTTTTCTTGTTTTTGCATGTTTTTCCTAACTATATATTTTTAATTTTTTGATGCTTTTTTCAATTTGTTTTATTATATTTTCATCATAAGAATTTTGGTCTAAATGATTATATTTAAAATAATTTTTCAACTTTTTAATGCTTTTTTCTTCAAACATAGTTGCAAAATAGCATAATAAAAATTTTATTTTTTCTAATTCTTCTTCAAGATTTGTTTGAGATTTTACAATTTTTTTCTTTAAAAAAACTAATTCTTTTCTTAGTTTAAAAGCTATTAAAGACTTTAAAATTTGATTTTTTCCTTGATAAAATTCATAATCATTTTTTAAAATAAAATCCATATCAAGAAAAATATCATTAATTTTTTCATCGCTTGAAATAAAAATATATTTTTCTAATTCAAACTCATGGTATTTTTTCATATTAATTTGATTTATCAAAAATGAAAATTGTTGTTTTAGCTTATTTTGAATATTTTTTTCAAAAAGAGTATCAAAAACATCAAAACAAAAACAAATTTGCTTAAGGCTTATAAAACATTGTTCCAAGTTTTTTTCACTTGAATTTTTTAAAAAATTTAATCTGTCATTTTTTAAGTTTTTTAAAAGAACAAAAAGTAAAATTTTACCAGCTGAAAAACTTTGAATTTGATTTGGAAAATGCAAGTTAATATCTTTTTGTTTATCTAAAATTTTAATACATCTAGCACTATCAAAAACTTTAGAAAGATCCCCATATAATGCTAAATTTTTACTATAAAAATTCTCATCATCTGTAATTTCTTTATAATTTTTTAAAAAATGAGGTAAATCAAACCGCTTTGCTTCTTCAACGGTGGAAAAAATCACTTTTAAAATGACCAAATTTTTTAAATTGTTTTTAAAATTATAAAGGAAAAATTGGGTATTATCAATCTCAAAACTAATTCTTGTTTTTTTTATTATATTGGTTATAGCATTTTTACTTTGATGTTTAAATTCTTTTTTAGATATTTTATGAGTTTTTTTATCTAAAATATCATGTAATTTATAAAATGTAAATTGATAATAATCTTGATTGATTTTTTTATATTTGATATCACAAAAAGGATTTATACGTGTAAAAAATACACGTATTTTATCCTTAGAATAAGCAAGTTTTTCTTCTTTTAAAATTTTGATAAAATCATCGTTTTCAATTAAAAAGCGTCTTTGTACTTCACAAATCATTTTACTTGCAAAATTTACAACCATTCACATAAGCAAACACGCCAAGATAGTCAATAATATTACCAATCTTTTTCTCAAGATCTTCTTGGTATTTATTAATCCCACTATCTTCATAGCGCACATCTTCTATGTGATTGCATTTACTACAAATTACATGAATATGTGGATATTCATAAATGTCATAACAAGTTTTTTGATTTGGAGTATTAATTTCTACTACCAAACCTTGTTCTTTTAAGGTATTTAAATTTTTATATACCGTAGCTAATGAGATAGAAGGATATTCTTCTTTAATACTTTCATACAAAGATTCTATATTAGGATGCTCGTGGCGTTTTAAAATTTTTAAAATACAAAGTCTTTGTGGAGTAGCTTTTAAATCACAGTTTTTAAGCATTTGAATAAGTTCCATAGTCTATTCTCCAAATATTTTTACTTATAGTATAACTCTTTTTTTATAAAAAAATGATTATATTAAAAGATATTTTTTATCTTTTAATAAATTTTAATTTTTTGACACAATGAATCAATATCAAGCTCTAAAAATTTTTCCACTTCACTTGTTTTGCCATGGGCTATAAATTGATCTTCAAATTCAAAACTTGCTAGTTTTATATGATAAAGATTTTCTTTTTGTAAAAAATTTGCAATCAAACTTCCCACTCCACCTATTTTAGCACTATCTGAAAAAACAAACCAAGTTTTTGTATCTTTTGCCAACTCTTTTAAAAGCTCTTCATCTAAAGGCTTTGCAAAAATCAAATCTATTAAGCTCGCATAATCTAATCCAAGTTTATCTAAAGCTAATTTTGCCTTAGCCACACCTTGACCAAAACCTAAAAATACTTTATCGCTTTGTACTTTAGATAAAATTTGAGCTTTAGCAAGTTTTATCTCACATGGATTAAAATCATCATTTAATAAAAAATTACCCCTAGGATAGCGAAAAGCAAAAACGCCTTGATGAAAATATGCATATTCCATAATATTTTCCATCATAGCCTCATCTCTTGGAGCTGCTAGAGTAATATTTGGTATAGCACTTAAAAAGCTAATATCAAAAACACCCTGATGAGTTTCTCCATCTTCTCCTACAATTCCTGCTCTATCCATAGCTATAACTACATTTAAATTCATAATAGCACAATCATGAATTACTTGATCATAAGCTCTTTGCATAAAAGTACTATAAATTGCTATAAAAGGTTTAAAACCTTCTTTTGCCATAGCCGCCATAGAAGTAACTGCATGTTGTTCTGCAATTGCGACATCCCAAAAACGTTCAGGATATTTCTCTATTAATTTATCAAGTCCAGTACCACTTGGCATAGCAGCAGTTACACCCACTATATTCTCGTATTTTTGAGCTAAATTTAATAGGGTATTTGAAAAAATTTCTGTGGCGCTTTTTTTACTTATATTTGCCTTTAAACTCTCCCCGCTACTTCTATCAAAAGCACCTACTCCATGCCATTTAGCATTTTTTCCC
Organism: Campylobacter sp. LMG 7929; assembly: GCF_024723595.1. NCBI lineage: Bacteria > Pseudomonadati > Campylobacterota > Epsilonproteobacteria > Campylobacterales > Campylobacteraceae > Campylobacter > Campylobacter sp. LMG 7929. Next base: position 22,432 of record NZ_JANQCY010000005.1, read on the forward strand.
TCGGCCAATGCATAACCTTTACCTTTGATAGTTTGCGCATGCACAACGCAAGGTTTTTTCATAGCTTTTGCTTGATTGAGCGCATTAATAACCTCATTTAAATTATGTCCATCAATGGGACCAATATACTCAAGCCCTAATTCTTCAAACAAAAGTCCAGGTGTGATAAGTCTTAAGCCCTCTTCAAAACGCTTTGCCATATAAGAAGCGCCTTGAGGAAAGTACTCTAAAAGATTTTCTATGCGTTTTTTAAATTTTTGATAAAACTGCGTTGCCATTGCCTGAGAAAGGTATTTTGAAATAGCTCCAATTGGCCTTGAAATACTCATTTCATTATCATTTAAAATGATCACACAAGGGTATTCTCTATCGCCAAGCTCATTTAAAGCTTCATAAGCCATACCCGCACTTAGCGCTCCATCACCTATTAATACAACAGGCAAACGATCTTCATTTTTTAATCTTATAGCCTTGCAAGCTCCAACTGCTAAAGATATAGAAGTGCTTGAATGTCCTGCTACAAAATAATCTCCCTCATCAGGCTTTGTATAACCACTTAAACCATTAAACTGTCTTAGAGTATGAAAATTATTTATTTTGCCACTTAAAAGCTTGTGTGGATAAGATTGGTGTGAAACATCAAAAATAAAAGGATCTTTTTTTACATCAAAAACATAATGCATAGCTATACTAAGCTCAACTACACCTAAATTTGAACTTAAATGTCCACCATTTTTACTCACTGTGTCTATAATAACTTCACGCAAATTGTTAACTAAATTTTCTAACTCTTTAATTTGCATATTTTTAATATTTAAGTTATTTAAGTCTATCATTCATTAACCATATTTTTGATTTTTTGCAAACGATTATTAAGGTTTGATTCTATATTGCCTGCATCACTTAATATTAAAATACTCCCCTTATTAATCGCATCATCAAGGCTAAATTTGATATTACTTTGCTCTTGTTCTAAATGTGATTTTACATATTCAAAATCATCAGGGCTAAGTTTTAATTCTATTTTAGTAGCATTTTTAAGCTCATTCATAAGCTCTTTTGCTAAATTTAATGCTATAAGTGAGGAATTTTCCTCAAGTTCTTTTGCAATCACTTCTTTTGCGATGATTACAGCTGTATCGGCTAATTCTTTTTCATTTTTAGATAAAAACTCATTTAAATTTTGCACTGTATTTTCAAGTTTTTCTACACTTTTTAAGTATTTTTCTTTTAAAGCTTCTAATTCACTTTCAAAATTTTTTTGAGCTTGCTCATAACCTTCTTTGGTAAATTTTTCTTTTGCATGTTCTAATTCTGTATTTAAGCGATTATTAAATTCAGCCTCTTGGCTTTCTATTTGCATTTGTAATTTAATAATATTTCCTGACATTTCATCAGTTTTTTTAAGCAAATCTTCTACAAAATCAGGTTGGATTTGTGGTTGTGGGACTTGTGGGGTAGTTTCTACTGTTTGATTTTCCACTGCTTGCTGAGTAGCATTTTGAGCCAGAGGAGTTTGATTTATAGTTTGAGTTTCTTCTTGTTTTTGCTCTTCATTAGAAGACATTTCACTCATAACTTTAAAATGATATCCCTCAACTACATGAGCAGAAATGTTTTCAGGTGAAATTACATTAGTTAATTTAGCCATAATCTTACTCTATCATCTCATCGGCCTCACCCACTTGGATAAGACCTTGTTCTGCAAGTTTTTGCACCACTTCTACAACTTTTCTTTGAGCCTCTTCAACATCTTTTACACGTACAGCACCCAAAAAGCCCATTTCTTCTACAAAAGCTTCAGCAGCACGCGTTGACATATTTGCCATAAATTTTTGTTTTAAATCCTCACTTGCACCCTTTAAACCTATCATCAAATCACGTTTATCAGCAGCTTTTAAAACTTCTCTAATCGCATTAGTACTAAGCTGAGAAATATCATCAAAAGTAAACATTAAATCTTTAATGGTTGTAGCAAGTTTTTCATCACTTTGCTCAATATAAGAAAGTGTTGTTTTGGATGCTTTTTGACCCAAGCGATTAAGCACTTCAGCAACCGCTCTTGGACCACCCACTTCAACTTTATAAGAAGTAAGACTTTCAAGTTTACTTTCAAGCACAGCAGATACTCTTTTGATAATTGAAGGTGAAATATCCCCAAGATTTGCCATTCTTATTACAACCTCAGCTCTTAATTCATCACTAAAATACTCCAAAGTTTCAGCAGCTTGAGTAGTATCCATATGAGCTAAAATCAAAGCTATAGTTTGAGGGTGCTCTTTAATGATAAAGTCAGCAAGCTGTTGTGGTTTGATTTGAGAAAGATAAGCAAAATTTTGGTTATTTTCCATACTTTTGGTAAGTTTTTCCAAAATTTTATTGGCAATTTCAGGACCAAAAGTTCTAAATAAAATTTCTTTTGCATATTCCAAACCGCCACTTTTTAGATATTGGTTTGATTGTAATAAAGTATAAAATTCTTCTAAAACTGCAGTAGCAACTGGTTTGTCAACATTTTTTGCTAAAGCGATATAGCGAGAAATTTCAGTGATGACATTAATATCCATATGAGAAAATAAAACTGTCGTTACATCTTCTCCAAGTTGAATTAAAAAAATTGCGACCTTTTCTGGCATAGAAAGGTCATCATAGACCATTTTTTGTTCTTCACTAAGCTTTATCATCAGATATCCTTCTCACCAAATTCAGCTTCATTTTCAACAAGTTTTTGTAACAATAATGCCACTTCTTCACCTTTTTCATTAGCCACTGCTCTTAATTTTTCGAGCAAGACATCATATTGAAGCGCATCTTCATCAAAATTATCCCCAAAGCCAAGTTGTTCTTCAACTTTCTTACGTGCTGCGTTGAATTTTTCAATAGCATCTTCAGCCTCGTCAATGATTTGCCCGTCTTTTCCTTCCATCTCTTCTTCAAGCTTAATATCTGCAAGCATTTTTTGTGAAAATGGCACAATAACTTTTTTATAAAAGATGAAAAGTAAAATCGCAGCAAAGACATACTTAACAGGTGGGATAAATGGCTCAACAAATCTTGAATAGAAAGTTTGAACCTTATTTTCAACTTTAGCTGTTCTATGAAATTCCAAATTATTTACTTCAACCGCATCACCTCTAGCAAGATTAAAACCTATAGCGCCTTTAGTGAGATTTTCAATAGCTTGAATTTCCTTATCGCTCAAAGGAATGTATTCGTTTGTGATATTTCCCTGATCATCAGTAATTACTTTGTATTTTCCATCTACTACAACGGCCGCAGAAATTCTTTTAACGGTTGCAAATTGCTTAGTGGTATTGGTAATTTTTTTAGAAATTTCATTATTAGTTGTAGTTTGGTTTTTAGTATAAACCTCGCGTGCACCTTTATCATCTAAACCTTCTACAGGACCTATATTTGAAACAGCACCTGGCACACCTTGAATTTCTTTATCTTTATAGCCTTCTCTATGTTCTTCTAAAGTTTGCTCACTACGCACGACTGTGTTTGGATCATATACTTCACTTTGTGATTCTTCTTTAGAAAAATCATAATCAATACTAACCTTTGCCACTACTCTATCATAACCACCCGCAAATGGAGCAATAGAAGCAACAATTTTTTGCTCTAATTCATATTCTTGATCTCTTTTATATTTAATTTGAGCAGCGATTAAATCACTCTCAAAAGCACCCTCATCATCTAAAGGAATACCTTTTTGATCCATGATTTTTACATTTTCAGGGGTAAGTTTTGTCACTGAAGAAGCAATTAAGTTTTTAATCCCCATAATTTGCTTTTTATTAAGCTTTAAGCCTTCTTTTATCGTCAAAGCTACTGAAGCAGTTGGTGGGACTTGTTGTTGAGTAAAAAGTGTATCTTTAGCAAAAGCAATATGCACTGTGGCGCTATGAATAGGCTCTAAACTTTCAATTGTTCTAGCAAGTTCACCTTCTAATGCTCTTTGGTATTTTACCTTTTGCTCAGCTTCTGTTGCGCCAAATTCTTGTTTATCAAAAAGCTCAAAACCTACTTTATTATCTTTTGGCAATAACCCTGCAGAAGCAATAGCCAAACGCTGTTTATACACTTGTTCATTAGGTACTAAAATAGTTCCCTCATCACGCAAAATATAAGGAACCCCGCTTTTTTCAAGTTGCGTTACTATCATCGCTGAATCACTAGTATTAGCATTTTCAAACAATACTGAATATCCAGCCTCACTAGCTACTGTAGAACCACTTCTAAAAAGGGTTAAAAATACTAAAAATCCAACTACAACAACAATAGAAGCAGCAATGATAATACGCTGTCTTAAACTTAAATTTTGATAAAGCTGACCTACTTGGTGCAGTATAGTTTTATAATCCATTTATTTCCTACAAACTAAAAATTTTTAGAAAACTCTTCAAAAAACCTTGAATTTTCATACTCTGTACCTATACTTATACGCACAGCATTTAAACCATAACTTTGTAAATTTCTTATTATTATACCGTTTTTAAGCAATTTTTCAGATAAATCTGTGCTATTTTTTTCATCAAAAAAATAAGTAATAAAATTTGTATAGCTTGGAATGTATCGAATTTTATAATTTTTAGCAAAATCTTCATAAAGTTTCATTTGTGAAAAATTATTTTCCAAAGTTTTTTGCACAAACTCATCATCATCTAACACAGCAACAGCAGCTTTTAAACTCAAATTAGTCACATTAAAAGGTGCTCTTAATTTATAAAACGCATTAATAATTTCCTTGCAAGCTATACCATAACCCACTCTCATACCACCCAAACCATAAAGCTTAGAAAAGGTTCCTAGATATACTGCATTTTGAAATTTATGGATTAATTCTTTAGGATTAATATGCTTTTTACTATCTTTAAATGAAGCAAATTCATTATAAGCTCCATCAATGGCTACCAAACAATCCTCATCAATTTTTTCTAAAAACTCAAAAACCTCACTTGCGTCTAAACACTCACCCAAAGGATTATTTGGCAAGCATAAAAAAATTACTTTGATTTCATTTTTATGCTTTTGATATAACTCATACAACTCATTTAAATCATGGGTTAAGCTTGGGGTTTTATAAACCTTAACTCCTAGTTGTTTTGCATAAATTTCATACATAGCAAAGCTAACCCCGCATTGCAAATAAGCCTTAGAATGATCAAGTTTTGCATGCACTATATATTCTATGATTTGATCACTCCCACTACCTATGATGAGATTTTCTTTTAAGATATCATATTTTTGTGCTAAAGCTTGTTTTAATTCACTCATAGTATCATCAGGATACAAATGAGCTAAATGTGCATTATTTATAATGGCTTCTTTAGCTTTTTTGCTTGTACCATAAGGATTTTCATTACTCGCTAGTTTAATAACTTCTTTTAAACCATATTCTTTAGCAATTAAATCCATATCCTTGCCACTTTCATAAGTTTTAATAGCTTCTAAAAAAGGATTAAATTTCATTACTTTCTCCTGATAAATACGATCCAAGCCATTTTATATGCTCAGCTTTTTTTAATACTCTTTGGACATTTTCATCATCAATATGTCCTTCAAAATCTATATAAAAACTATGTACAAATTCTCTTGTTTTTATAGGGCGTGATTCAAGTTTTGTTAAATTTATCCCCTCTTTTTTAAACTCATATAATAAATCACTAAGCCCACCTGGTTTATGTGCAGCAAGTGCTAAAATAGAAGTTTTACAATGAGGCATTTGAGGTATTTTTATATCACTTAAAATCAAAAACCTAGTGCGATTTGCCAAATTATCCTCAATCGTTTCAAATAATATAGGCACATTATAAAGTTTTGCTGCAATTTTAGAGCAAATCGCAGCTGAAGTAACATCTTGCGAAGCTAAGTAAGCTGCATGAGCTGTGGATTTACTTGCTACAAATTCCACTTCGCTTAAATCATGACTTTCTAAAAAATTTCTACATTGATTATAACCTTGTGGATGAGAATATATGCGTTTAATATCTTTTAAATTTTCACTCATACTTACAAAAGAATGATGAATGTCCATATAAATTTCAGCAAAAATCTTTACATCTTCATATTTTCCAAGACAATCAAGCGTCACACCCACTGCACCTGCTGTATTATTTTCTATAGGTACTACTCCATATTTTGCTTCTTTGTGAGCTAATTCTTTAAAAACATCTTCTATATTTGCAAGTGGAGTATAACGACTCATAGCACCAAAACGCGTTCTTGCTACTTGATGCGTATAGCTTCCCTCAGGTCCTAAATAAGCTATGCTTTGGGGCATTTCTAAATTTCTTGATACAGCAAAAATTTCTTGATAAATTGCTTCGATTGCATTTTGATCTAATAAACCATGATTATAATTTTTAAGTCTATTTATAATAGCTCTTTCGCGCTCAGGTCTATAAATACTTCCACCTAAATTTTGCTTAATAACTCCTATATCTTTAACATGAAGCATTCTTTCATTAAGTAAAGCCAAAATTTTATCATCGATAGTATCGATTTTATTGCGTAATTTTTCTATCTCTTTCATTTAAACCTCGATATGTAGTAATCCTTAATACTATCATATACAAAATTAAGTTTAGTTGTATCAAGACCTTGAGTGTTAGAAATTTTACCGCTTAAAACTAAGCCTGTTTGCATGCCAAGCTCATAAGCACCAAGCAAATCACCTTTAAAATCATCACTAATGATTAAAGTCTTTTCAAAACTCACATTACAATCTTGTTGTTTTAATAAATTTAAAGCACTTGCATAAAAAGCCTTACTAGGTTTTCCTATCACCTTATAATCAAACTCGCATGCATTTTTAAGCATAGACATAATACTTCCAACACCTGGATAAAGCCTTGAGTTTTTCTTATAAATACTACTTTCATGCATTGCTATAGCTTGCACACCATTTTTAAGATACTCTATCATACTAGCAAAATCTTGAAATTTAAAATCATCATAACTTGCTAGTAAAAATGCTTTTGGGTTTTTATAATCAAGCTCATAACCTAACTCTTGAAGTGAATCTAAAAATTCTTTTGCTCCAAAAGCTGCTATTTTACAAGGTTTTAAATGATCTTTTAAAACACAAAAAGGATCAATATAAACTTTTTCATTAATTTCAAAACCCAAATTTTGCAAATAATTTAAAAAATCTAATTTTTTGGTATTATTGGTAATAATCACATAAGGAATTTTTTCTTTATTTAAAGATTTAATGAGTTCTAAAGCACCATCTATAGGACTTTTATCATGATCTGAAATCAAAGTCCCTTGTACATCTAAAAATAACATTTCAATCCTTTAAAAAATCAAGCTCTAAAGCAATTTGATCCTCATAACTTTCTCTTTTTCTAATCATTCTTACTGTACCGTTTTCACAAGCTAGCTCACATACTCTATTGCGAGTATTATAATTACTACTCATGCTAAAACCATACGCACCTGCGCTTTTAACTATGATCAAATCTCCTGCTTTTGTCTTAGCTAGTTTTCTATCTTTAGCTAAAAAATCTCCACTCTCACAAACCCCACCAACAATATCACAAAGGCTCTCTTCTTTATTTTCACCCAAAAGCTTAATTTCATGATAAGCACTATATAAACTTGGACGTAATAAATCATTCATCGCCCCATCAACAATCACAAAACGCTTTTTATCATTAAATTTTTCATATAAAACTTTAGTAACAAACTCACCTGCATTTGCCACTAAAAATCTACCAGGTTCCATACCTATACACACATCAAGACCTTGTAAACTTGCTAAAATTCCTTGAGCATAATCATATAAATTTGGTTCTTGCTCATCTTTATAACAAACCCCTAAACCCCCACCTATATCAAAGAATTTAATATTAATTTTTAAAGCCAAAAGTTCTTTTACTAATTTTGCAACAATCATAGAAGCTTCATGAATACTGCTTATATCAAGAATTTGCGAGCCTATGTGAAAATGCACACCAACTGGCTCTAAAAATTGTGAGTTTTTAGCATAAAGATACATTTTTTTAGCACTTTCTATATCTACGCCAAATTTATTTTCATGCAAACCTGTAGAAATATAAGGATGTGTTTTAGCATCTACATTTGGATTTACTCTTATGCTTATACGAGCTATCTTTTGATTTTCTTTAGCAATTTGTTCTAAAAGAAGCATTTCTTCATAGCTTTCTAAATTTACATAAAGTATGTTTTGCTCTAAAGCATATTTTAACTCATCAGCACTTTTACCTACCCCACTAAAAATAATTTTATAATTTTTAGCTCCTGCTTTTAAAGCTCTATAAATCTCACCCGCACTAACACAATCAAACCCACTATCCAAAGAAGCTAAAAGTTTTAAAACACTTAAATTAGAATTTGCTTTAACTGCATAAAAAATTTGTGACTTTCTTGCTTTAAAAGCATCTTTTAACATTGTAAAGCGTTCTTTGATTTTATCAAAATCATAAATATAAAATGGTGTGTTATATTCTTTTGCTAGTTTTAAATAATCCATAAAAACCTCACTTGTAGTTATTTGTGTTTAAAATAATAAAAACTTCCTATACTCATTAAAATAAATACTGGTAGCATTATACCAAGCTCTGGAAGTAAAATTTCATTTTCACTCAATCTTGTTAATAAAAACAACAAGCCCCAAACCAAAAGTATGCACACAAAAAATACAAAAGCTAAAAGTGCGAGATTAAAAAATCTTGCTGTTAAAGGGAAATAATAATACACAATAAGCATTAAAAATGGTGCAAAAAATGGTGTAAGAACTAAAGAATACAAGCTTGTTCTAAGTGTATTAGTAGAAATATTTTGTTTTGCAAAAATTACCATACTTTCTAGTGCGTCTAAAATAGAATAAGAAGGATTGCTCTCTACTAAAGAAATTCTTTCTAAAATTTTTGGAGAAAAATCTTCTAAACCTTTAATATTTTTAAATTCTTCTATACTTAAACCCTCTTTTGAAACAATCAAATTTTGTGGTACATTAGTAGCTTTAGCATCATTTAAATCCCAAGAATCTCCATTAAATTTAGCAGTTTTTGCATGGATTATACTTTGAATGTCTAAATTTTTTACATCAAAGATTTTTACATTATATAGGGTTTGAGAACTTGTTTTTTGTATATAAATAAATTTATCATTATATTTAATCAAAACTTCCCCACCCTCTCTATCTACAACGCCACGCTTAAGAATATTACTTTTATATTCATCTGCATAAGCAAAGGAGCTAAAATTAAGTCCTACATAAACACAACAAAAAAACATAGCCCATAAAAAAGGATAAAAAATCACTTGATTTTTACTTAAACCCAAAGCATATAAGCTAACAAATTCATTCGAGCGTATCATATTAAAAATACACAAAACCAAAGCAAGGACTATAGCTAAAGGTAGTATATAAGAAGCTGCTGAGCATGTTAAGAAAAATATATATAAAAGCTCTAAATTTGCACTTTTTGGCAGTCTATTGAAATTTAGCAAAAAATCAATCGCTACAAAGAAAAAAGTCAAAGAAAAAAATAAAATAAAAAATGATTTTAAATACAAAGATGAAATATAGCGAAAAAATATACTCATCGTTTAACTTTTTAAAGAATATTTTGAAGCGATTTTTTCTATATCAGAATTTAAAAGCTCAAGTAAGGCTTTTTTGCTATGTTCTAAAACCTTAGTTAAGCTTTCTTGCTCTTCTTGTTTAAATTTCCCCAAAACATGAGAAACTACATCTTGTCCTTTTCCTACTCCTATGCGTACTCTCTCATAAGCATTACCACAAAGATTATCTATACTTTTAAGTCCATTATGCCCACCACTTGATCCACCTATTTTAAATTTCAAAGCACCTAAATTTAAATCTATATCATCATGGATTACAATAATTCTATCACATTTATAGTATTCACTAACAGCTTTTACGCTTTCTCCGGATAAATTCATATAAGTGGAAGGTTTTAAAAAAAGAGCAGAAGAGCTTTTAAAAAGCTCTCCTTTAAATTTAGCATTTGAAAGCTTTGTTGTTTGCAAGTCTTTCAAAATTAAGTCAATTAGCATAAACCCTACATTATGACGGGTTTGGGCGTATTGTTCTCCTATATTACCAAGTCCTACGACTAAGGTCATTTTATCTTGCTTTTTCTACGCCAACTACAGCTACTCTATCAGCATCAACCATAGTTACACCCTCAGGTACAACTACATCGCGGATTAAAAGTGCATCACCAACATCAAGTTTGGTTACATCTAATTCAAAATAATTTGGTAAGTTTTCAGCTGCACATTTTACTTTTAATCTTCTTTTTGATTGGATTAAAACACCTTTATTTTTAAGACCCATAGCTGTTCCTACGATTTTTACAGGAACCATATATTTAGAAATAACACCTTTTTGTGCTACTTTTAAATCTACGTGTTTTAATTCTGCGGTTACAGGATCTTTTTGATAATCAACTACCACAACATTTAATACTTTGTCTGCTACTTTTACATCAAAAGCTAAAGTAGTTTTTTTGCGTACTTCTTTAATAAATTCATTTACTTTAAAAGCAGCATTGATGTTTTCTAATCCTTTTCCGTAGATGTTTGCGATTAGATAACCATCTCTTTTTAAAGCTTTAGCAGCTTTTCTACCGATACTCTCTCTAACGATACCTTCTAACATCTGTTTCCTTTCTAAAAAAATAAACGCTAATTATAGCTAAATAAGTTTATAAAGATTTTAAAATATCTTCATAAGCTATGCAAAATTGTTCTAAACCATCATCAAGCAAATCTTTACAAGCTTTACTTAAAGCATCTTTTGAAATATTTGCATTCAATTTTTTCTCTATACATTCATCTTTCAAAGGCTCTTTAAATACGATTTGCTTACCTTTAAAAGCCTTAATAGCATCTAGTGGTGCAGTATTAATAGCTTTATCATAGAGTAATTCTTTAATATAATAATCTTTTTCTAAATCATCACCCTTAACACCCGTACTTGCAAATAAAGCTCTAATATTTGCTTCATTTTGTTTAATGATATAATTATAAGCCTTTGTTGCAGTAAGAATTCCTATATAATTTTTATCTAAAACTTGATTATTTAATAATCTATCAAAACGGCTTACAAAAATACTAATAACTGCTCGAGGCTCTTTTTTGGCTGCAATATTATTTTTTCTAAATTCTTTTAAACCTAAATTTAAAGCTTCAAAGCATTTTTTAGTTTGCTCAAAATCAAAAATCAAAGTAGCATTTACACTAATACCATTTTTCATTAATTCTTGCATTACTTCATAAGAAGCTTCTGTTGCAGGAATTTTCATCATCACATTTTCTTTTGCAATTTGCGTGTATAATCTTTTTGCCTCAGCCAAAGATAAGCTAGTATTATCTTTTAATCTCGGGTCAATTTCAATACTAATAAAACCATCATTATTTTCATAATAATTAATAGCTAATTTATCTGCAGCCTTAGCAATATCTTCTACCGCAAGATACTCATATAAGGCTTTTTTATCTTTGAGATTTGATTTTTTGATTTTTTCTTTATAAATAGCTGAGTTTAAAATCGCATTTTTAAAAATAGCAGGATTTGAAGTAGCACCATTGATTGTTCTTGAGTATATTAAATCCAAAAATTCATGATCTAAAAATTCATTTTCTATAAAATCACACCATAGTGAAAATTTTTTCATTGTATTACCTTTATTATTTCTTTTAAATCTTTTTTATCTATACAAATATCTGCATGAGATCTTAAAATTTCTTTGGCGCAAAAAGCTATTTTTAATCCACATTCTTTAAACATAGAAATATCATTAGCTCCATCGCCCACACACATAATTTCTTCTGTTTTTAAATTTAAAAATTTCTTAAGTCTTTGTAGTATAATACCTTTTGAGTTGTTAAACATAATTTCTCCACCAACTTTTCCCGTTAAAACACCGTTTTTACTATGCAAAAAGTTAGCAAAACCAAAATCAAAATGAAGTTTATTTTGTATTAAGTCAATTCCCTCATGAAATCCACCACTAAAAACAATAATTTTTATATTTTTATTTTTTAAATACTCGCATAATTCTTTAGCGCCATTCATCAAAGGTAAATTTTCACAGCACTTTCTTACTTGATCAACTGGCATTCCCTCAAGCAAGGCTACTCTAGCACTTAAGCTTTCAAAAAAATCAAGCTCACCATTCATTGCTTTATCGGTGATACTTTTAACAGCATCACCGACATTATACTCTTGTGCTAAAATGTCGATGGTTTCTCCATCCATTAGCGTAGAGTCAAAGTCAAAGGCACAAAGCTTTATCATTAAAACTCACGCTTTAATAAAGCTTCGGCTTTTAATATAGTTAAAATATTTTCTTCTCTTTTACCTATACCAAAAATCATACCTTTTTCTTTTAGTAAAGTTTCAGGTGGCGGATCAATTCTGCTTCTGTGAATTTTGATAGCCTCTGTTAATCTATCTATCACAAAACCCGCATTACCCGCAGGAGTTTGATTTCCATTTGCTACGCCTTTTAAAACAATATATCTAGTTTGAGGTGTCATTTTAGAACTACCTTGATTAAATCTTTTTGCAAGATCTATCAAAGGCATAACATTACCCCTCATATTAAACACACCTAAAACATAATCAGGTACACTTGGAACCCTAGTATATTCTATAGGTTTAATAATTTCTTGAATATTAAGAATAGGAATAGCATATTCCTCATCTCCTACCACAAAACCAACAAGCTGAATAATATCCTCTTCTTTATCCACATCTGGTTCTGCAATTTGCGCTTGTTGTTTTTGCAAAACCTGGCTTAATTTATCATTCATCTTCTTATCCTAGTTTTAAATTTTTTCTAACTACATTTTCTAAGTACTCTGGAGAGTAAGGCTTAGTAATATACTCAGTCATTCCTACTTCCACACCTCTTAGACGGTCTGATTTACTAGTTCTTGAAGTTACCGCAACAAGTGGAAGGTTTTTGTATTTAGAATATTTTCTAATTTCACCTGCTAAGGTATAACCATCCATTCTTGGCATTTCAATATCAATCAGCACTGCATCAATATCATGCTCACCTGATTTAATTGTATTTAATGCCTCAACGCCGTTAGTTGCTTCTATAATACTCACACCTAGTGGTTCTAGCGATTTTTGCATGATATTTCTATCCATCTTAGAATCATCCACTATAAGTACTGTATAATCGCTTGGTTTTTCTTTCACAACTTTTTTAGCTTGCGCTTCAATTTGTGCTTTAATATCTACTTTGATCTCTTTAGCTATATCCATCATAGCAGCAACATCAATAATCAAAGTAACTCTACCATCACCACGAATCGTCGCTCCTGCTATACCTTGGATGTTTTGTAAATATTCACCCATAGACTTAATAACGATTTCTTCTTGACCTACTAAAGTATCTACTATAATACCAAGCTTACTTTCTGCTACACCTATAACAACTACATAAGTTTGATCAGTATTTTCAAGCACTTGTTTTACACCAAATACATCTGAAAGTCTTACTAAAGATAAAACCTCATCTCTTAAGCGAAGTACGTTTTTACCTTCAATGGTATAAATATCATCAATTGGCACTCTAACCGTCTCAAGAACACTTGCAAGAGGAATAGCATAAAACTCTTCTTGTGTACCTACAAGCAATGATTGAATAATTGCTAAAGTAAGTGGGATTTTAAGCTTCATCACAGTGCCTTTACCAAGTTCACTGTCAATCTCAATCACACCATTTAGTTTTTCAATATTAGTTTTAACAACGTCCATTCCAACACCACGACCTGAAACATTAGTGATTTTAGCAGCAGTTGAAAAACCTGGTTTGAAAATCAATGCAAACGCTTCTTTATCGCTCATTTGATCAGCTTCGCGCTCTGTGATTAAGTTTTTCTCTATAGCTTTTGATTTTAAAGCATCCGCATCAAGCCCTTTACCATCATCAGCAATTTCCACTACAATGTGGTTTCCTTCATTGTATGCTTTAAGATTAACGGTTCCTTTTTCTGGTTTACCATTAGCCACACGTGTTGCTGGATCTTCTATACCATGATCACACGAGTTTCTAATCATATGCATAATAGGATCGCCAATTTCTTCCACAATAGACTTATCAAGTTCAGTTTCTTCCCCTGAAATTTCAAGCTCCATTTGCTTGCCAAGTTCACGGCCCAAATCACGTACAACTCTTGGGAATTTGTTGAAAACTTTTGCAATAGGCTGCATTCTTGTTTTCATAACTGCTAATTGAATATCTGTAGTAACAATGCTAAGTTGCGATACTACTTGGTTTAATTCTTCTAAGAATTTTTCCCCATCATATCTTTCTTCAACATCATCATAAATTTTTAATAAGCGGTTTTTACCAAGAACAAGCTCACCAATTAAGTTCATCAAATGATCAAGTCTTTTTACTTCAACCCTAATGGTTTGATCCATATTTGCACCACTGCTTCCACCACCTGCTGCAGGAACTTTTTTCTCAGCAGTTGCATTTTGCGCTTGAGCAGCTGGTTTACTTGGAGCTGGATTCGCTTCTTGTGTTTTTTTCTTTTCAGCACGTCTTGCTTGGTCTTCAGCTTTTCTTACTTTTAAAAGTCTTTCAATTTCAGCCTCAACCTCATCATCGCTGAGTTTATTTACATCAACTTCAGGTTCTTCGGCCTTTGGCTCTTCTTTTACTTCTTCTTTTGGCTCTTCAGCTTTAGCCGGTGCAACAGACTCTAAACTTTCACCCTCTGAAATAGCGGTTAATCTTGTACAAATTGGAGCTATATCAAGTCCTATTGCTGTATCATTTCCATTATCTCTAATAGAATTTAATAAGGTTTTCATCATATCAATAGACTCTAAAACCACATCCATTACTTCAGGAGTAATTTTAAGCTCATTGTGTCTTGCTTTATTTAAAACATCTTCCATGTGATGAGTAAGTTTTGTTAAAATATCAAAATTTAAAAAGCTTGATGAACCTTTAACAGTATGTGCAACACGGAAAATTCTATTTAATAGTTCTAAGTCTTCAGGATTTGCTTCTAATTCAACCAAATCATGGTCAATTTGCTCAACTAGTTCAAAGGCTTCAACTAAAAAATCCTCAAGTATTTCTTGAATATCTTCCATTTTTACTCCTCACCTTTTTCATGTTTTTTAATAACACGAGAAATTTCAGCAAAGAAATCACTTGCGTTAAATTTAACCAAATACCCCTCACCACCTGCTTCTTTAACACCTTTATCACTCATAAACTCATTTGATAAAGAAGAGTTAAACACGATAGGAATATTTTTAAATCTCTCATCTTCTCTTACTTTAGCTGCAAAGTGGAAACCATCCATTTGAGGCATTTCAACATCACTTACGATGATTTTTAGATGTTTATTTAAATCATCACCATATGCCCCATATAACTCTTGAAGTTTTTGTAAACCTTCAACCCCATCTTTTGCTTCTACAACTTTTAAGCCGATTTTATTAAGTAAATCTTTAACAAGTTTTCTTGCAGTAGAACTATCATCAAGTGCTAAAGCTATACCCTCAATTTTTTGAATCTTATCATCTTCAATATCAGTTTGTGGAGTATAAATTCCAAGCTCTTGCACTATACTTTCTAAATCTAGGATAAGTAAAACCTCATCACCCTCGATTCTAGTTACACCTGTTATTTTGCTTTTATCCAAACTACCTGCACTTGTAGCAAAATTAGCTGGCTCGATATTTTTCCAATTAATTCTACGAATTCTTTTTGCCTCATGTACGATAAAACCGATTAATACATTACTAAATTCAGTAATGATAACTCTAGGTTTTATATTTGTCATTTCTGGCTCTTGAATTTGCATCCATTTAGCTAGATTAATCACAGGAATCACCACACCACGAAGATCAAAAATACCTTCAACATACTCAGGCACCCCTGGAATTTCAGTCAAAAAAGGAATTTTTATGATTTCTCTAACCTTAGAAACATTTACACCATAAATTCCCTCATAGACTTTATCTTGGCCTTGCTTAAAGATGCGAAAATCAACAAGCTCCATTTCATTTGAACCTGTTTTAACGACATTCTCATCAAACATTATGCCTCCTTAAGTTCTATTTTGTGAAATCTGATTTCTGGTTCATATTTTACTACAAAAAAACTTTCCTTGTATGCAAAAGTAGGTAAATTTAAATATTTTGTATTCTCAAATTCTAAAAATACATCTTGATGATAATGTCCTTCTATTATAAATTTTACATTGTAGTGTTTTATACGCTCTTTTACTAAAGTAGCAAATTGAGGAATTTTTCTAATAAGTTGTTTTTTATTTTGATTTTTTAAAATTTTTTGAGTAATTTTTTCTTTACTAGTAACATTTAAAAAATTTAAAAAAAGTAGTAAATAATGATTTCTCAAACTTTTTAAGCAAAATTGCAAAAAAGGTTTTAAAAAAATATCCCCATGGGCTAATTTTACTAAGGTTTTATCTTTAAATTCGCAAAGCAAAGGCTGTTGTTTTATGCTAAAAACCTTCACTTTTTTAAAAAATTTAGCCAAATTAAAATCGTGATTACCTTCTAAATAAATGATTTCAATCTCATCAGCAAGCTCTTCAAGTAAGTCTATATAAGCTTTTGCAAAATCATGCGTGGCTTTTACTTCATAAATTAAAAGATCAAAAATATCACCCATTAAAAAAAGCTGTGGAGTTTGAATTTTTTTATCTTTTAAGGCTTGTAAAAAATCCCAAAAACCACGCCTATTTTCATTTTCATGTGCATCAGCAATGAAAACAGCATTTTCTTTTATAATTATTTTTTGCAAAAATTAAAATTCCAAAGCTTTGTATTCTATAGAAATGATTTCAAATTCACTCTCGCCTTTTGGCAAACGCACTTTAAAATCATCACCCTCTTTTTTACCAAGCATTGCTTTTGCAATAGGCGAACTAATGGAAATATAGCCTTTTTCTAAATTTCCCTCATTTACCCCTACTAAAGTATAAGTGCTTTGCTTTTCACTTTCTAAATCTTCCACCACAACAGTTGAGCCAAATTTCACACTATCATGCTCGTAAGAAGATGGATCGATGATTTGTGCTCTTGAGATCAAATCCCCAAGTTCAGCTATCTTTCCCTCTATAAAAGCTTGTTTTTCTCTAGCTGCGTGATATTCTGCATTTTCTTTTAAATCTCCATGACTTCTTGCTATGTCTATTTCTTCTACTACTTTTGGGCGTTCAACTTTTTTTAAATGTTCTAATTCTTTTTCTAATTTCTCATAGCCATATTTACTCATAGGTTCTTTTTGCATGATTTATCCTTATTTGATTTCATAAAGTATTTTAGCTAATTTTTTTGCACTTGCAAATTGCAAATATTCTTTTAAAAAATCTACTTTATCAAAAAATGCCTTATAATCGTATTTAAGATAAGCTTGATATAAATTTTCCACATTCACTTGCTCTTGTAAAAATTCAGGATTAAGCTCGCTTTTTCCTGCAAAATCTAAAAAGATATTTGCAAGGCCTATGTGTTTGAGTTTTACAAAACATCTTGCGATAAATACATCAATAGCTTTAGCCTTATAAGCAAGTACAAAAGGCGTGCCGACCAAAGCTGCTTCAAGCGTAGCTGTGCCACTACAAATAAAAGCAAAATCAGCATTTTTAAGCACTTTTGGGGTATTGCTTTGAATTTCAAAACCATTTATATCCCCATAAAGATCTAATCTTTTTAAATTAAACTCAGGTACACAAAGGATTTTTTTACCTTTAAATTTAGTGCTTAATTCTCTAAAAATAGGCATCAAACGCTTTATTTCACTTTTTCTTGAGCCTGGCAAGAAAGCGATGATTTTTTCATCATCTTTTTTTGAAAATATAAAATTTATATCTTCTTGGTTTTTAAACTCTTTTATCTCGTCTAAAAGTGGATGACCCACATAAGTGCTTTTGCTAAAAAACTCACTATCAAAAGGCAAGATAGAAGCTAGCACATCAAAATGACTTTCTATGATGGGTATGCGACCTTTTTTCCATGCCCAAACTTGAGGTAAAATATAATAAATTCTTTTTGCTCTGGAATTTGCTTTTTTTAAAGCCTTTGCAAAAGGTATATTAAAAGCAGGTGAATCTATACACAAAATCGCATCAATTTTTTGAGTAAGGCTTAAATTTACCAGCTCTTTTATAGCTCTTTTGGCTTTTAAAATGAGTGGCAAAACCTCTATAAAACCCATAGCACTAAACTCATGTGAGCTATAAAGTGGCTTGGAATTTAGACTAAATTCTTCACATAAATTCTCATCATAAATTCCCACTAAATCAAATTCTTTATACTCATTTTTATAAGCTTTTAAAACTTCTTTTAAATGCAAATTTGCTGAAGGCTCTAAGGCGCAAACTAAAAAGGTTTTCATTAACCTACCTTATATCAATTTTAAAGACATTCTAACAAATTTTAACTTAGAGTTTAAACCCGCAAAGCGGGTTTAGTTTAATAAAGCGGAGTTGCTTCAACGATAGCAGGGGCAAAGAAAAATAATTCTTTTAATTCTATAGGTACAGAAGGATTTACGGTACAATCATCTAAACCAAAGCGATTTTCTATAGGTATATATGCATCATAAAAAGTACTCATACATTTTACCCCGCCATGCGTTAAAGACCTAATTTGCACAGCAGAACTTGTAGTAGGCATGATGGAAAAAACCGTTTGCATTTGTCCATCTTGTAAATCTTGCTTGCAAGATTTTGTTCCAAAAGTTTTTTCATCTAAAACAGCCAAACATACATCAGCACCTCTAGGATTTATAAACTGCACATAACCAAAAGGGCGTTGCACAGCATACCTGTCTTTTTCTTTTAACTCATCACTAAGTATTATTTCTTTTAAAAACCAATTTTGCTCTTCTAATATTTCAGAGCTATATCTAAAAGGACTTAGCGAAATTCCTGTTTCTAAAGATCTTATAGCAAACATAGGTGTAAAATCTTCTAATTCATCTAAACTAACCTCAGCCCTTAAAAAGCTAAAAACCATAAAAAATAAAATACCAATTTTTTTCATCATTTACTCCTAAGGTCTTCTAAAATTCACAGGAAAATGATCAGAAGCTAAAAAAGTTCTAAGTCCTGCTACAGCTAAAAGAGCAATGATTGGCGGTGGATTATACAAAGAAGCTGTATTGGAATTTCCTGTGATAGCATAGTCAATAATCCTTCCGCTAGTTTGAGTATTCGTATTTGGAGGGATCACTCGTGTACGCGCTCTTAAATCTGGATCAAGTAAAGAAACCAAAGATCCTGCTTCTCTATTAAAATCACCCAAAATCATCCAATTAATCTCTGGTCTATTTCTAAAAAAACTATCCACAGCACTCACAATAGCTCCACCATCATTACCTCCACTTGCTAAAGCATGTATGCTAAAAAACGCATCATTTCCTATGCGAATTCCTATAATAGGTCTTGAAGCAACAGTTGGAGGTGGTAAAACAAAAACCTCATCAGCTTGCACTCTACTTACTATAGCCATATTTACACGATTTGCTCCAACATCCACTCTTGAATAATATATAAAAACAGAATTTGGACGACTTGATGAGCCCAAATTCCACTCATACTCATGTATAGGAATTCCAATTCCTACAGGTTGAACTTGTCTTGGAGTCATTATAGCTGTACTTGGCAAAACTCCTGCTTCTTGAACAGCCAAAATATCCATAGGATTAGCACCCGTTACAAGCTGTCTTATGCTAATATTCCATTTGCTTTCAGTAGAAGCTGATGAGCCTTGTAAATTCCAAGTACCACTGTTATAATTTTCTAAAGCTCCAAATAATAAATTAAAACCTAAAATTAAAAATATTATCTTTTTCAAAATACCCCTCCTTCAGCATAAGGTGATCTTGTTTGAAAAGCAGGTGCACTTATACTCCATTGTCTATCTAAATTTTTTTCTTTTGATTTCAAACAAGGTGTCAAATAAATACTATAATAGTTAAAATAAAACTCCTCCATTACATTTCCAACCGTTGTTTGTATGCATTGTTGGGTAGCATAATTTTGAATTTGATAAGCACCATTACTCATAGGAAAAAGACTCCAAAATTGCGCAAAATTGCTTTGATCGCAAGGATAATGCACTATACCATTTCCATAAGCATTTAAACATGTTAAAGTTTTTGTATTTTTAATCATAACTTTATTATTTGGAAATTCAATGAGCTGCCAAACTCTTGCATCGCCAAAAGGTTTGCTATCAAATAAATTATAACCCCATATCCAATTACCTGGATTTAACGCCCAAACAGTTAGCGCAGCACCGTTTGGATTCATAATGGTTACAAAATCACTCGCAATGCCTGAATTTTCATACAAAGCATTTGAAGTAAATTTATTATCCGAAGTTAACCTTGGCAAGGGTCCTTTTATGGGATTATCCCCTTTAAAAGTATTTGTAGTAATTACTGGTGGTACAAGCGGTATAGCAGGAAAATACTTACCTTCTATCAAAGCTGGTGTTTTTTGCTTAGCAGGTGGTGTTGGATTTTTACCTATTTTTAAAGGATCAATATCATTTACACCGCCCAAAGAACGTGCCAAAGGATTAAATTGCTCTTTAGAAGAACATCCAATAAAAAAAACTACAAATACACTAAATATCATTATGAATTTAATTTTTTGCATTTTTCCTCCTTGAATTAAATTTAAATATACTATCATAATTATAAATAAATTATAATACAAAACACCACTAATAATTTTTCTTTATTTTAAAAAATATTTTATCACTTGTGTTAAAATCTAAAAAAAGGAAAAAACATGAAAGAAATTTTAATAACAAACGATGATGGCTATGAAAGTGAAGGTTTAAAAAAGCTTATAAAAATGCTAAAAAAGCATTTTAAAGCTAAAATCACCATAGTAGCTCCTGCTAGTGAAAAATCAGCATGCTCACACTCCATAACACTAACCAAACCTTTAAGATTTCACAAGGTTGGTAAAAGATTTTACAAGCTTGATGATGGCACGCCTGCGGATTGCGTTTATCTTGCTTTGCATGCTTTATATAAAAAGCGTTTGCCTGATCTTGTCATAAGTGGGATCAATAAAGGTGCTAATGTAGGCGAGGATATAACTTACTCAGGAACTTGCGCAGGTGCTATGGAAGCTGTGCTTCATGGAATTCCTGCCATTGCTTTATCGCAATTTTACAAAGATAGCCAAAAAGAGCTTGATTATAAACTTGCTTTAAAACTTACTAAAAAAATAGTCAAAAATATCTTTGAAAAAGGCTTTCCTTTAGATAAAAAAGAATTTTTAAATATCAACTTTCCTTCTAGCAAAACAGCCTTTCAAGGCTTAAAAATTTGCAAAGCAGGTAAAAGAATTTATAGTTATGAAGCACACTCAAATACAAATCCAAGAGGTGTAGAATACTACTGGCTAGCTGCTGCTAATCTTGATCATGAAAATGAAAAAGACTCAGACATAGCACTTTTAAAACAAGGCTATGCCACAATAACACCTATAATGCTTGATCTAACAGCTTATAATCAAATGAAAAATCTCAAAAAATGGATGAAAAATGGATAGATACACGCGTATAAAATGGCTTGTTAATGAAGAAAATTTTATTAAATTTCAAAATACTAAAGTTTTAGTTTGTGGTTTAGGTGGAGTTGGTGGAATTTGTGTTGATGCGCTTTTTAGAAGTGGCTTTAGCAATCTAACATTAATTGATGCGGATAAATTTGAAACTACCAATCAAAACCGCCAACTTCATAGCGAAAATATAAGCGTAGAAAAAGCTAAGGTTTTTGAACGCATTTACAATGCCAAAGGTATAGTTAGTAAAATCGATGATGAGTTTTTAAAAAGTTTTGATTTGAGCGAGTTTGATTTAATCATTGATGCGATTGATGATATACCTGCTAAGGTTGCTTTGGCTAATTTAGTTGATTTGAAAAAGCAAATTTTTATCTCATCAACCGGTGGAGCTAGAAAGCTTGATCCAACGCGTATTAAAACAACAAGCATATTTAAAACACACGGCGATGCTTTAGCTAAAAAATTCCGTTATGAACTTAGAAAATCAGGCTTTAAAGGAGACTTTGATGTGGTATTTTCAGATGAAGAAGCTCATTGTAAAGATCTTGGCTCATTTATGGGTGTAACAGCCTCTTTTGGACTTGCTTTAGCTTCTTTGGCTTTAAGGAAAGTGCTTGATAAGAAAGCTTGATATAAAAGACTTAGCTTCTTGTATCAAGCTTTTTAAGCAAAGCGTATTCACTCTTTGTAAAAATGATTACACAAAAGAACAAATTCATGCATGGATTAATATAGACCAAAAAGCTTGGAAGGAAAAATTTCAAAATCAACTAGGCTTTGTTTATGAAGAAAAAGGTCAAATCATATCTTTTATAAGTATAAATTTAGAAGAAAAAACTCTCGATCTTTGCTTTACTCATGCAAACTATGCTCATCAAGGTTATGGTAAAGCTTTATTAGAATTTGCTCTTAAAAACTATCCTTATAGTGAAATTTATACTTTTGCTAGCCTTAGTGCTAAAAAATTTCTTTTTAAAAGCAGGATTTAAAATCATCAAAGAAAACATTGCTATAATAGATCAACAAGAATTAAAAAATTTTTAATGAAAAAGGAAATAAATTGAAAAAATTACTTTTACTTTTTAGTCTTTTTTGCTCTTTTGCTTTGGCAAATGAAAATTTAAAAGATCTTTTTAAAGATTACAATGAAAGTGGAGTTTTTATAGCTTATGATGGCAAGGATTATTATAGTAATAATTTTACAAAAGCAAACAAACGCATCCTACCTGCCTCTACTTTTAAAATTTTCAATTCCCTAATCGCACTTAATGAAGGCGTTGTGAAAAATACTAATGAGATTTTTTATCACTACAAAGGTGAAAAAGTATTTTTACCCTCTTGGAAAAATGACGCAAATTTAGCCCTAGCTATGCAAAGATCACAACTACCTGCTTATAAAGAATTAGCTAGAAAAATCGGCTTAGAAAAAATGCAAAAAAACTTAAATAAACTTAATTATGGTAATCAAAAAATAAGTAAAATCGATGAATTTTGGATAGATGATTCTTTACAAATTAGTCTTAAAGAACAAGCAAACTTACTTTTTGAACTAGCAAATCTAAAATTAGATTATCCTAAAAATATACAAAAAGAAATTATAAATATAATAAAACTTAGCGAAAATGAACATTATGAGTTCTTTGCAAAAACAGGCTGGGGTAAAGAAAAATACGGACAAATCGTAGGTTTTATAAAAGATAAAAAAACTCATCAAATTTATGCTTTTGCTTTATGTATGGATATAAGTGATTTTAACAAACTTTATCTAAGAGAAGAATTAGCAAAAAAATATCTATCAAATTTAATAAACTTGACACATAAAAAATAAAGGATGATAAGTCAAGGTATTTTGAAATTCTTTTTCATAGTTTTTTAAAAATGCCTTGCTTATGAAAAATTTTTCACTCAAAGCATTTACCCCGCTTAATTTCAAATGCCTAAAAAGCTCTAAAGTATAATCAAATTTTAACTCTTTTAATTCTTCTTTTGCTTTTATGATCTTAAATTTTTTAGAAAGCTTTTGTGTAATTTGCTCTAAAGTTAAATATTTAAGTGATAAATTGGCACTTTGCTTTATTTGAGTGAAATTTTTTTCTCCAAAAGTAGAAAAAAGCAAAATCCCATTTTTATTTAACATGCTTGCAAAATTTTCTAAAAGCTCATCT
Source organism: Campylobacter sp. LMG 7929 (assembly GCF_024723595.1). Taxonomy (NCBI): domain Bacteria; kingdom Pseudomonadati; phylum Campylobacterota; class Epsilonproteobacteria; order Campylobacterales; family Campylobacteraceae; genus Campylobacter; species Campylobacter sp. LMG 7929. The sequence continues at coordinate 46,206 of NZ_JANQCY010000005.1, forward strand.
ATCTTTAGCCACTGCATACAAGCATTTGAAGCTATAAGGTCAAATTTTTTCGTATAAAAATGATGATTTTTAAGCTCATTCATATCAAAAACACCAAATTCATCAAACTTACAAGGATTTTCAAAAGGATAAATATCATTTAAAAAATAATGCTTAAATTTAATACACTCTTGCAAAGCCTTGCTAAAAACCCCTACTCCACAGCCAAATTCAAACACCGCTTCAAAATCGCTCAAATCATTCTCAACAAGCATTTTACAAAGCTCTTTAGCCATTTCTTTTTGCACAGGTGTATTTGCGCTATAAGTGTCTTTTGCTCTTATGAAAGTTTGCAAAGTGCTTCCCAAGTGTGGTATTTAAAAAATATAAAATGTGGCTCATCAACAAACATTGCCTTTTCTTTGAAAAAATTCAAAACATGCTTTGGTGGAAAGATTTTATCCTCTTTGCTAATTATGGCTTTATCCCAAGTGAAATTTTCGTTTAAATCTTTAGTGCAAAACTCATATAAGCTTAGAAGTTCTGCTTTTAAATGCTCGTTTTTTTCAAAATAAAATCCATCACTTAAATTCATTCTTTTTTCAAGCAAATTTGCTTTAAAATCCTCTAAAGCAAATCTTTTCATTGTAAGTTTAAAAATGGCTTTTTTAATCCCAAATTCATCATTTATAGGTAAATTTGTGCCATTTATGGCTATTTTTTTATCAAATTTTATATCTTTTAAAATTTTACTCACTACACAAACTCCCATAGAAAAGCCAACAAGAGTAATTTTTTCAAAATTATGAAGATCAAATTCCCAATCAAAACTCGTATAATCATACACCATTAAAACATTTACATCACTTTTTAAATGCGTAAAATGACTAAAATGTGAGCAAAAACCTGAAAAAAATAAAATCAACTCGCGCGAATTTGCATTTTCATGTAAAAAATGAGTTTTCAAAGTACCTCCAAAACCTTTTCTAAGTCTTTTTTCACTAGCCCAGCATGCAAAGAAAAGCGAATTCTAGCTGTATTTTTAGCTACGGTTGGCTCTTTAATAGCAGGTGCAAAAATACCTTTTTCTAAAAGCTTTTGTGAAATTTCACTAGCTAGTGCATTTTGCCCTAAAATAAAAGATATCACATAAGCCTCGCCCAAAACTGCGCCTTTACTTGCTAAAGCATTTTTAAACCAAGCACTTAACTCTAAAAGCTCTTTTCTTTGAGCGCTAAATTCATGCAAATGCTTAAAAACATGCAAAGTCCAAGCTACATTGATAGGTGCAATGGCGGTTGAGTATATAAAAGCTCTTGCTTTGTTGATGAAAAAATCTTTTTCATTACTTATCATGCAAGCTCCCATAGAAGCTATAGCCTTACCAAAGGTAAAAACTAAAAAATCCACTTCCTTTTCTAAGCCCAAAAATCTCACATAACCCAAACCATCATCATTAAAACACCCTATGCTATGAGCTTCATCAATGTAAATTTTGATATTTTTAAACTCTTTTTTTAAATTTATAAATTCTTTTATAGGTGCAAAATCTCCATCCATGCTAAATAGTGCTTCACTTACTATAATGATATTTTCAAATTCTTTATAATGTTTTTGCACTAAGCTTTGTAAATGCTTTATGTCATTGTGTTTAAATCTTATAAATTTAGCTCCGCCAAGCCTTAAACCATCGATGATACTTGCATGCACTTGCTTATCTGCTAAAAACAAAGTATTTTTAATGCTTGCTAAAGCTTGTAAACAGCTAACATTTAAAGCATAACCATTGTTAAAGTGTAAGATTTTTCTGCCTAATTTAGCTTCTAAAAAGCTTTCAAATTCATCAAAAATCGCATAATTTCCACTCAAGCTTCTAGAACTTGAACTAGAAAATTCAAATTCTTTTAAATGTGTTAAAAAATCTTGCTTTAATGTTTTTTCATTGCTTAAATTTAAATAATCATTGCTCGCTAAATTTAGTAATTTTTGCTCATTATAAATAACATATTTTCCCTCATGTTTTAATGAGCGTAGAATTCTAAAATTATCTTGTTGTTTTAATGCATCTAAAATTTGTGCAATTTGCATTATTGTTTAAGCCTTGCGTAGTTTTGACAACCCTCATCGCTTTTTAAATCACAAGCCTTGCCAAAATATTCTAAAGCTTTAGAAAGATCCTTTCTAACACCAGATCCATTTACATACATAATCCCGAGATTATTGCAACTACTTCCATTATTCAAATCGCAAGCTTTTTGATGAAACTCAACTGCTTTCAAATTATCCTTTTTTACACCTTGTCCATTTGCATACATGAAACCAAGATTAGAACAACCTAAACCATTTTCTAAGTCACATGCTTTTTGATATAATTCTACTGCTTTGAAATTATCTTTTCTTACACCTTTTCCATTTTCATACATAGCTCCAATACCAAAACAACCGATTCCAATATTTAAATCACAAGATTTTTTATAAAACTCAACTGCTTTAAAATTATTTTTTTTAACACCTTCCCCTCTTTCATACAAAGCTCCAATACCAAAACAACCGATTCCAATATTTAAATCACAAGCTTGTTTGTAATACTTCATAGCATTTATATAATCACCACTTTCATAGGCTTTAATCCCTTTTTCAACCAAATCCTCTTGTGAGTATGCAAAATTTAAAAATAAAATTGTTAGAACAACTAATATTTTTTTCATTATTTTTCCTTTTGAAATTTTAAAATAAAAAAACTAATTATATAAATATTTTCTAAATAATCCTTTTTCATTTTAAAGCATAAATTTGAGTAAAAATTGTAGTATCATTAGTAATAAAAATCAAAGAAGTAAAAATGAATTTAAAAGAACTAGACTTAAAACACATTTGGCACCCTTGCACGCAAATGAGCGATCATGAGTTTTTACCTTTAATACCTATAAAAAAGGCTAAGGGAGTGTATTTGTATGATTTTGATGAAAAATCCTACATAGACTGCATTAGCTCTTGGTGGGTAAATATCTTTGGCCATTGTAATGAATACATCAATGAAAAAATCATAGATCAACTTCAAAATTTAGAGCATGTCTTGCTTGCTGGTTTTTCGCATGAGCCTATCATAAAGCTTTCACAAAGACTTTGCAAGCTTTTGCCTTTTGATAAATGCTTTTTTGCAGACAATGGTAGTTCAGCCATAGAAGTGGCTTTAAAAATGAGCTTTCAATACCACTTAAACAATGGCTCTAAAAAGGATAAATTCTTAGCTCTTAGCAATTCTTACCATGGAGAAACCTTAGGTGCATTAAGCGTTGGCGATGTAGCACTTTATAAAAAAACCTATGAGCCTTTACTTTTAAAAAGTATCACAACACCTGTGCCAACAAACAAAGACTATACAAAAGAACTTGAAATTTTAGAAAGTATTTTAAAAAATCATCATTATGAAATTTGCGCTTTTATACTTGAGCCTTTGCTTCAATGTGCGGGCAATATGCACATGTACGAGCTTGGGTATTTAGATGAGGCGATTAAACTTGCTAAAAGTTATGGTGTGCAAGTGATATTTGATGAGATAGCCACAGGTTTTGGACGCACGGGAGAGATGTTTGCGCTAGATTATTGCTCACAAAGTATTGATTATATATGTCTTTCTAAAGCTATCACGGGTGGGTATTTACCACTTTCAGTGGTGCTTACTAAAGATGAAATTTATGAGAAATTTTATGATAGCTATGAGAGCCAAAAGGCCTTTTTACACTCTCACTCTTACACGGGTAATGCCCTAGCTTGTGCAGCGGCTAATGCGACTTTGGATATTTTTGAAAAAGAAAATATCATCGCAAAAAATAAAATCAAAAGTGCTTTTATAAAAACACAATGGGAGAGTTTAAAAGAATTTGACTTTTTAGGAAATTTTAGAAATTTAGGCATGGTAAGTGCATTTGATATACAAAAAAGCAAATACCAAAGAGCAGGACTTGAAGTCTTTCAAAGAGCCTTAGAAAAAGGCTTACTTTTAAGACCACTTGGAAATACAATTTATTTCATGCCACCATATGTTATAAATGAAGATGAGATTACTTATGTAGTGCAGTCTTTAAGAGAGATTTTCAAGGATTTTTGAAAGTTTCTCACACACTTTATCATCAAATTCTATGATAGGAATTTTAGCGTAATTACTTATAAAATCCTTGCTAAAAGTATCTTGGGTTTTTAAGATTAAAGCAAGGATTTTAATATCTCTTTGTTTTAGTGCTTCTATACTTAAAAGCGTGTGATTGATACTTCCTAGATAGTCTTTTGCTACTAAAATCGTAGGGTGCTTAAACGCACTCATATAATCAATCATTGTTTTTTCATCATCAAGGGGCGAAAAAAGCCCACCAGCTAGCTCGATAATGAGTTTTTCACTTTGTGGAATTTGTATATCAAAAGCTTTATAGCTTAAATTTTCTAAAATCCTGCCTTTGTGCGGGGAAGCAGGAGTTTGTAAAAACACACCTTCTTTAAAAATCTTAGTTTTTGGACTAAACTCAGCTACTACCTCACTATCTTTTGGCGTGCCTGCTTGGATAAGCTTAAAATAATCAAAACCCAATTCTTTACAAATTCTAGCACTTAGATAAGTTTTGCCAACATCTGTGTCTATGCCGCTAATATATATTTTCATTTTAAACCTATGAAAGTATTTTTAAACCCACAGTACAAGCAATGATAAGAGCAATTAAAAAAAGCTTTAAAAAGCTTTTACTTTCTTTATAAAAAAGCACTCCGATGATAACCCCGCCTGCAGTTCCAGCTCCTGTCCATATAGAATAAGCCACACTCATAGCAATGCTTTGCATACTAAGGCTTAAAAACCCAAACGAAAAACCAAAACACACTATCAAAGCTAAAAGATAAAGCTTATTTTTAGTGCTTACAAGTTGTTTCATGATAATCACACCAAAAATTTCAAAAGCAGTCGCTAAAAACAAAAAGAACCATTCCATTATTTAGCTTCCTTGCTAATGATTTTAAGGCCTATGATACTTAAAAGTAAAATAGCTATTAAAGTAAGCTTGGTGATAGAACTTGGCTCATTGAAAATAAACATCTCATTAAGCACTACCCCAACCGTGCCAATACCTACAAAAACACTATAAGCAATGCTTACTTCAAGTCTTTCACAAGCTTTTAAAAAACATGTAAAAGATATGCAAACCCCAATGGCTGTTAAAGCATAATGCCAAATTTCAGTTGAGTATTTTAAACCACTCACCCAAAAACACTCAACCAAACCACCTAAAATCACCATAAACCAACCAAAATTAGAGCTTATTTTTGTTCTTTCTATCATAATCTACCTTTTTTCAAAAGCGCAAATTATAACTAAAATTACAAAAATAAAACTTTAATCAAAAACTAAACATATAATAATAAAAAATATCATTATTATAAATATTTTTATAATATTAATTTATATTTAATTTTTATTATTATAAAATCAAAAGCTTGTAACAAGGAGATAAAAATGAGTTTTTTAACAAATAGTAAAAAGGCTTTATTAATATTAGCTAGTTTAGCATTTTTAACAAGTAATAATACTTTTGCAAAAGATTTTGAACCTATCATCGTGATACACGGTGGTACAAGTGGCTTAGGACTTACTAAAGAAGAATTTGCTAAAAGAGAAAAGGTAATGAAAGAATCTTTAAAAGCAGGTCAAAGCATACTTGAAAAAGGTGGAAGCTCTGTTGATGCAGTTATAGCTGCCATTAAAGTAATGGAAGATAGTCCTGAATTTAATGCTGGAAAAGGTGCTGTTTTTACTTCTGATGGATTTAACGAACTTGATGCATCTATAATGGATGGAAAAAATTTAAGAGCAGGTGCAATTGCTATGGCTAGGACAATTAAAAATCCTATAGAGGCAGCAAGACTTGTTATGGAAAAAACACCTCATACTTTAATAGCGGGCGAGGGTGCTGATAAATTAGCCAAAAAACATGGTTTAGAAATAGTAGGACAAAAATATTTTTTCACAGAGCACAGATACAAACAACTTCAAGAAGCTAAAAAAAGCAAAGAAGTATTACTAGATAGCGATAAAGCAAAGGCTCATCTTGGTGTAAGCACAGAGCCATATTTAGGCACAGTAGGTGCGATAGCTTTAGATAAAAATGGCAACCTAGCAGCAGGCACAAGCACAGGTGGCACTACAAATAAAATGACAGGACGCATTGGGGATTCTCCTATCATAGGAGCAGGAAATTATGCAAATAATGACTCAGTTGCGATTTCTTGCACAGGAACAGGTGATATTTATATAAGAGTGGCTGTGGCTCATGAAGTTGCGTCTTTGTATAAATACAAAAAACTTTCAGTACAAAAAGCAGCCGAAGAAACTATCAAACAAGTAGCTAAACTTGGTGGCACAGGTGGAATCATCTCAATAGATAAAAATGGAAAAGTTGGCTATGCTTGGACTAAAGATAAACTTGGGATGTATCATGGACAAGCAAAAATAGGTGAAGAACCAAAAGTATTTTGGCCACTTGAAAAATAATTAGCGTAACTTAACTTTTTTAACGCCTCGAAGTTTAAAAATCTTTGAGGCTCCGCTTTCAAAAAACTTTTCATCTACTATTTTATCTGCATTTTGCATAGCCCAATTTAGATCAAATTTTTTTCCATGAAGATTTGCAGAAGTAGAATAAAGCCAATCAAACTCTTTTAAAAATTCCTCATGAGCACAATCTTTCACGACGCGTATTGCTTTAGAATTAGGATATAAAAAAGTAGTTTTTTTGGATTTTCTAATAGTGTTTTTAAAATGACTTGGCACTCTTGTAAGTTTTTTAAGCTCACTAAATTTAGCTGTGGTAATCAAACAATCTTGGCTTAAAGGTCTTTTCTTTAAAGTATTAAGGGTTTTTAAGTCCTTGCTTAAAAACCCTGCTGTTGTATCAGTTTGAGCAAGATAAATCATGCTTTTAAGTATTCTTGCAAGCTCTTTACTTCAAGGCATGATTTATTTTGTATAGCTTTAATCGCTTTAGCACCTGCATACGCTGCTCTTAGGTTTGTAAAATATGGAGTTTTAAAGCGTAAAATATTTGCTCTAATTTTTTTAGTATCACCTTTAAAACTATGCTCATCGCTAGTATTAATGGCAAGTTGAATTTGAGAATTTTTTAACTTATCCTCTACATTTGGGCGTCCTTCAGAAATTTTATGCACAAACTCACACTCTAAACCTGCTTCTTGTAAAATTTTATAAGTACCGCTTGTAGCAATGATTTTAAATCCTAGCTTAATGTATTCGTTAGCTAAATCTACTGCGTATTTTTTATCTTGTTCTCTTAGTGATAAAAATACATTGCCACTTTCTGGTAAGAAATTTGAAGAAGCAAGTTGGCTTTTTGCATAAGAGTTTTCAAAATCTTTGCTTACACCCATAACCTCACCGGTTGAGCGCATTTCAGGTCCAAGCTCAAGGTCACTTCCGCTAAGTTTAGCAAAAGGAAATACCACTGATTTTACACTAATATGTTTTGGTTTTTTAGCTCTTAAAATTCCATTTTTTTCCTCTACCACTTTAAAAGTATCATAAAATTTCAAACTTTCTCTTAAATTTCCTTGCCACATCACGCGTGTTGCAACCTTAGCTAAAGGAATTCCTGTAGCCTTACTTACAAAAGGCACAGTTCTACTAGCTCTTGGATTTACTTCTATCATATAAAGTTTATTATCATGGATAGCAAATTGTATATTTAAAAGCCCTATTACACCTAAATTTAAAGCAATATCTTTTGTTTTTTGCTCAATCATTTCAAGCATAGCTTCATCAATATTTACAGCAGGTAAAGAGCAAGCACTATCACCTGAGTGAATTCCTGCTTCTTCAATATGCTCCATAATACCTGCTACATAAACTTCTTTTCCATCACTTATCGCATCTACATCAAGCTCAGTTGCATTGTCTAAAAATTGATCAATTAATACCGGAGATTTATCACTCACATCTACTGCTTCTTGCATATAAAGTCTAAGCTCGCTCTCATCATGCACCACACGCATTGCACGACCACCCAAAACATAGCTTGGTCTAACAAGCACAGGATAACCTATCTCATTTGCCTTTATAATCGCTTCTTCAACGCTTATGGCTGTGCCGTTTTTAGGTTGATTTATGCCTAAATCCTCAATAAATTTCGCAAATTTCTTTCTATCTTCAGCTAAATCTATTACCCTTGCACTCGTTCCTATAATCTTTGCTCCAAAAGCACTAAGACGTTTTGCAAATTTAAGCGGAGTTTGACCACCAAAATGCACTATCACTCCATCTGGTCTTTCTCTATCAATAACCGCTCTTAAATGCTCAAAATCAATCGGCTCAAAATATAAAATATCACTTGTATCATAATCTGTCGAAACCGTTTCTGGATTACAATTATACATTATAGTTTTTACGCCCATATCTTTTAGAGCAAAAGAAGCATGCACACAAGCATAATCAAACTCAATGCCTTGTCCTATGCGGTTTGGTCCACCGCCTATAATCATCACTTTTTTATCTTTTTTATCTTTACTTTCTTTTACTTGTGTAGCTTCATTTGCATTAATACTTGAGTATAAATACGGAGTTAATGCTTCAAATTCGCCTGCACAAGTATCTACTTCGCTATATTGAGCAATGATTTTATGTTTAATTCTTGCATAATAAATATCATTTTGGCTTAACTCAAGATTATCTTTTTGATTAATTAAGCTAGCAATTTTTTTATCTGAAAAACCTAAAGTTTTAGCTTTTCTTAATAGTTGCTTATTACTTAAAATATCCATATCAATTTGATTTTCAAATTCCACTATTTCTTTGATTTGATTTAAAAACCAAGGATCTATTTTACAAAGCTCAAAAAGCTCTTGTGTGCTAAAACCTTCTCTAAAAGCTTGTGCTATATAAAGTAAGCGTTTTTCATTAGCTTGACGAATTTTTGCCAAAAGCTCATTTTTATCACATTCTATAGTATCAAATCCACTTAAATTTCTCTCAAGTGAGCAAAGTGCTTTTTGAATGCTTTCTTTAAAAGTTCTCCCTATAGCCATAACCTCACCCACACTTTTCATGGCAGTGCCTAGCTCTGTGTTTGCATTTGGGAATTTTTCAAAAGTAAAACGAGGAATTTTGGTTACGATATAATCAATTACTGGTTCAAATGAAGCAGGAGTGCCTGTGATATCGTTTTTGATTTCATCTAAACTAAATCCAACTGCTAAAAGCGTAGCTACCTTAGCTATAGGATAACCCGTTGCTTTACTAGCTAAGGCTGAAGATCTTGAAACCCTAGGATTCATTTCAATAACTATCATTCTACCATTAGTTGGATTGATAGCAAATTGCACATTTGATCCACCTGTATCTACTCCGATTTCTCTTAAAATAGCAAAAGAGGCATTACGCATTGCTTGGTATTCTTTATCAGTCAAAGTTAAAGCAGGAGCTATAGTGATAGAATCGCCCGTATGAACCCCCATAGGATCAACATTTTCAATAGAGCAAACGATAATACAATTATCATTTTTATCTCTAATGACTTCCATTTCATATTCTTTCCAACCAAGTAAACTTTCTTCGATTAAAATTTCATGGATAGGGCTTAGCGCTAAAGCAGTATTTGCAAGCTCTGCAAACTCATCCATATTATACACCACACCACTTCCTGCACCACCTAAGGTAAAAGAAGCCCTAATCATCAAAGGAAAACCAATCTCATCAACAGCTTTTAAAGCCTCTTCATAATTATACGCATACATAGATTTTGGCAAATCCATGCCAATTTTTTTCATACATTCTTTAAAAACTTGTCTATCTTCACCTTTTTTTATCGCTTCAGGATTTGCACCTAAAAACTTGACATCTGCAAGCTCACCACTTTCATAAACTTCCATAGCAACATTTAATGCAACTTGGCCACCCATAGTAGGTAAAATCGCATCGATTTTTTCTTTTTTGATTATACTTAGAATACTTTCTTTGGTAATTGGTTCTATATAAGTTGCATCAGCAAATTCAGGATCTGTCATAATAGTAGCTGGGTTAGAATTGATCAAAACTACTCTATAACCTAGCTCTTTTAAGGTTTTTGCTGCTTGAGTTCCTGAGTAATCAAACTCGCAAGCTTGACCTATAACGATAGGCCCACTGCCTATTAATAATATATTTTTTATATCTGTTCTTTTTGGCATGTATTTTCCTAAGCTGAATTTTTAGCCAAATTATAACAAATATAAGTTTTTTAGAAGTTGAAATTAATAAAGAATTTAGCTCTTAAAGAGCTAAATTTTATTGACGCTTACCAAAAGTTATAGCATAAGCTTCATTTCTTACATCAAATAAAGGATCTTGTGGTGGATTAACCCCTTGAGGTACATCTGAAGGAAAATATACATCAAAATTACAATCTTCCTTGCTCAAAGCATTAACTTTAAAAGTCCCAACTAAACTTTCTTTGTGTTTACCACTCCACAAAGCCGTTGTATCATTAGTAATATCATTTTTATTTGCATATACTAAATACATCTTATACTCAACTGGCTTATTAGTCTCTATACGATTTTGAAAATCTTCTTTTAAAAAATCACTACTTGCACTTTTCATTTGTGCCTCATTTAAATACGCCACACCTTCGCTTGGAACTAATTTCCATCTTGCTGGTAGATAATTTTCTCCATTTGCTTGTTTAAAATAAAAAGTATGGATACTAAAAAATGGAGTATTTGCTACGCTTTTACTGATACCAATTTTATCCGTATATGCAGCAAAATTTCTATAAGAATCAACCTCTTTCAACATCTTGCTTATTTTTTCTTGATCGACTTTACCATTTACAGGAAGTCTCATTTCAAAAAACTGACCAAACTCTTTAGGATTTTTTGCAAAATTTATTTCTGTATTTAGCATAACCATAGTCCAAGAGGCAGAATCTTTAGGATCAGTAATTCTAATAGCCATACCCCTTGTTTTACTTTTATCATCTTTAAAAGCGCCACCCAAAGAATATCTTACTTGAATCGGCAAGCTTTTTTGTGTTAATAAAGGCACATCAACTTCTTTATTGATAGACAAAGCTGGCTCAAAAGTTCCCATAGCACAAAAACCCTTTGCATGATTAACCTTTGCTTTCGGATTTTTAGGGTCTGCATTAAGTTGATAAAAAATATCTGCTATTTTTTGCGCATCATATTCTACTTCGTTTGCATAAATAGCACCACTTAAACAACAAATAGCCAAACAACTGCTGATATATTTTTTCATTAAAGCTCCTAGTTTTAAACTTAGAAGCTATTGTAATATTTAATTCTAAATAATAATTTATATTAATTAAAATAAATAATTTTTTACTATAAATTTTCTACCATATAAAAATAGTTTGGCACTTTCATCTTAGCATAAGGTTTAACATAAGCATTTTGATAAGCACCTTCTTCTTCTATTTTAAAAATTTCTCCTACTGGAATTCCTGAAAAGAAAATTTCATCCAAACCACTTGTATAAACCTTATCGCCCATTTTAAGCTCAAGCCATTTAGGAATATACTTAACTAAAATATAATCATTTCTTCCATGAGCTACACCTGGTGCTTGTTCTTTACCTATGTAAACAGAAAAAATACATTCTTCATCACCTTGCAAAAGACCCAAAGCTCTACCATTTTTTTCTATGACTATGCCTGCTGTATAGCCATTATAAATTAAGCCTTTGATTTTTCCTTTATAATCAACATCAAGCCAAACCTTATGATAATCACTAATTTGCGCATAAGAAGTTGCTTTAACTAAACTCACATTAGGATAATAAAAACTTGAGTTTTTATCACTTAAAATATTATTTAGCTCATTAGCAAAGTTTTTCATATAAATATTATTTTTTTCAAGCACAGCATTTCTTTCTCTTAAAGTTCTAATTTCTTCAGCTTGATTAAAATGTTCGTTGAATTTGTTTTTTAAAAGATCAATACTTTGAGAAAATTGATTAACAATAGCAATATTTAAATCTAAAACATTTCGTTTTATTACATCTCCATAATAAAACGAAATAAATACTAAAAAAGATAATATTAAAACGCTAAGAATTTTACTCTTCATTCGTTAGCTGGTGTAATAATGAAATTTCTTCTAAAGCTTTACCCGTACCTTTTGCAACTGCTAAAAGTGGCTCATCAGCTACATATACTGGAAGTTTTACAATTTCAGATAAATATTTATCAAGCCCGCGTATTAAAGCTCCACCTCCTGTTAAAACAACACCATTTTCAACAATATCAGCTGCAAGATCAGGTGGCATCATTTCAAGAACGATTTTTAAAGCATCAGCGATTTCTTTTAAATGTTCGCGCATAGCTTCTCTTACATCTTCACTTGTTAGTTCGATTCTATTTAACAAGCCTGTTACTTGATCGCGCCCTTTAACCACCATAGAAAGCTCTTTTGGAAGCTGAACTGCTGAACCAATAGCAATTTTAATTTCCTCACCCGTTCTTTCACCTATGACAAGATTGTATTTTTCTTTTACATAATTTACTATACTAGTATCAAGTTTATCGCCGGCTGTGCGGATAGATTTTGAAATCACAAGTCCACCTAAAGAAGTAACGCCAATCTCAGTTGTACCACCACCAATATCTACCACCAAGCTCCCTTGAGGCTCTCTAATAGGTAAATTTGCACCAATAGCTGCTGCCATAGGTTCTTCTATCAAAAATACTTCTCTAGCGCCCGCACTTAAAGCACTTTCTCTAACTGCTTTTCTTTCAACTTGGGTTAAACCATAAGGTACTGAAATGATAATTCTAGGTCTTAAAAAAGATTTTCTTCTATGAGTTTTTTCTATAAAATAACGGATCATTTTTTCAGTCATATCAAAATCAGCAATCACACCATCTTTCATAGGACGGATTGCTTCGATATTACCTGGGGTTTTTCCTACCATTTCCTTAGCTTCTTTTCCAACAGCTAAAATTTTAACCCTACCATATCTTTCACGCTCTACTGCAACAACTGAAGGTTCATCAATCACTATACCTTTATCTTTTACCAAAACTAAAGTATTTGCGGTACCTAAGTCAATCCCCATATCACTTGAAAAAAATCCAATTATTTGATCTAAAATCATTCTCAGCCTTTAACTTTTTTATTTTTTATAAATAAAGGTTTTGCACCTTCTTTAATTACCTCTTTGGTAATTACTATACTATATCCATTATACTCTGGCAAATCAAACATCAAATCTACCATCATCTCTTCAATAATACTTCTTAAACCTCTAGCCCCTGTTTTACGCTCCAATGAAAGCTTAGCAATCTCTCTTAGTGCTTCATCTTCAAATTTTAATTCCACATTATCAATAGCAAAAAGTTTTTGATATTGTTTAATAATGGCATTTTTTGGCTCTGTTAAAATACGCACCATGCTTTCTTCATCAAGCTCTTCTAAAGAAGCAAGCACATGCAATCTTCCTATAAGTTCAGGGATAATCCCAAAATGCACTAAATCATCAGGTTCTAATCTTTGAAGTAAAGCTTCTTTTTCATCTTTTTTATCATCAGTAAAAAAGCCCATGACATTATCGCCTAGTTTTCTTTTAATGATATCACTAATACCATCAAAAGCTCCACCACACACAAATAAAATATTAGTCGTATCTATTTGTATAAAATCTTGATTTGGGTGTTTTCTACCACCTTTTGGTGGGATATTTACCAAAGATCCTTCGATGATTTTAAGCAAAGCTTGTTGCACACCCTCACCGCTCACATCTCTTGTAATGGAGCGATTTTCACCCATCCTTGCGATTTTATCTATCTCATCAATAAATATAATCCCTTTTTGAGCTCTTTGCACATCTCCATCAGCAGCTTGCAAAAGACGAGTAAGGATATTTTCAACATCTTCTCCTACATAACCTGCTTCAGTTAAAGAAGTCGCATCGCAAATTGCAATAGGCACATCTAAAAATCTAGCTAAAGTTTGCGCCAACAAAGTTTTTCCACTTCCTGTTGGACCTACTAATAAAATATTTGATTTTGCTAATTCTGTATCATCATCTTCTAAGTCAGATCTAAAAAGCCTTTTGTAGTGATTATACACCCCTACACTAAAGATTTTTTTAGCCCTATCTTGCCCGATGACATATTTATCTAAATATGCTTTTAATTCTTTAGGGGTTATGTCTTTAAAATTTTCTTTATCAACTTCTTTATTTTTTAGCTCTTTTTCCTCTCCAAAGAAAATATTGCAAGCACTTTCAGCACAATACTCACATATAAAGGCATTATTATAATCATTTACTAAAATTCTTCTTTCGCTTGTTTCTATTTCGTTACAAAAACTACATCTTTTAACCATGGTTTTTTTCCTTATATATAGGAATTCCTCTTTTTGTTTCTAAGATAAAATTACACATTTTTTTAACATTTTCACTAGAAGTACTTTCTAATAAATTCAAAGCATTATCTTTTAAATTTCCTTGTCTGAATAAAAATTTAAAAGCCTTGCTTAAAACATCCACTTCTTCTTTATCAAAGCGTCTTCTTATACCCACCAAATTCAAACTTCTAATGCTTGCGCGATTTCCCTCAGCCAAGCAAAATGGCACCACATCTTGAGAAAGTGCGCTAGCACCTGCTATCATACACCCTTCTCCTACTTTTACAAATTGATGTATTGGAGTAAGCCCACCTACTACAGTATAATCTCCAAGTTCTACATGGCCTGCTAAAGTAGCATTATTTGCTAAGATGATATGATCTCCTAAAGTACAATCATGCGCAATATGAGAATAAGCCATGATAAAAGCATTATCACCTATCCTTGTAAAGCCATCGCCTTTAGCTGTACCTGAGTTAATAGTAACAAATTCTCTAATAACCGCATTCTTTCCTATGATAACACCTGAGCTTATCTCATCTTTATAAGATATATCTTGCGGGATATCTCCAACTATAGCATAAGAAAACACTTTTGAATTCTCACCTATAGTTACATTAGGTAAAATTCTTGCACCCTGTTTGATAATGGTATTTGCGCCTATGTTAGCATTTTTACCAACATAAGCATAAGCTTCTACTACAACATCATCTGCTATAATAGCTCCATCTTCTATAACTGCACTTGGATGAATTTTGCTCATCATTTATCTACTATCATGGCTTTAAGTTCAGCTTCTGCAACTAATTGTCCATCTACAAAAGCTTTTCCTTGGAAAATCCACATATTTC
Organism: Campylobacter sp. LMG 7929; assembly: GCF_024723595.1. Classification (NCBI taxonomy): domain Bacteria; kingdom Pseudomonadati; phylum Campylobacterota; class Epsilonproteobacteria; order Campylobacterales; family Campylobacteraceae; genus Campylobacter; species Campylobacter sp. LMG 7929. The sequence continues at coordinate 61,433 of NZ_JANQCY010000005.1, forward strand.
CACGATTTTTTACTACACTCATTTCATAATCAAGTCTATCACCAGGACGCACTGGATTTCTAAATTTTGCATTATCAATACCCGTAAAATATACTACCTTAGTGCTTGGATCTACTTTATCATCCATACTTTCAAATGCTAAAACCCCTCCAGTTTGCGCCATGCCTTCTAAAATTAACACACCCGGATAAATTGGATGATCTGGAAAATGTCCCATAAAAACATGATCGCTTATGCTAATATTTTTATAACCTCTGACAACTTCTTTGTTTTTTAATTCTACGATTTTATCTACAAGTAAAAATGGATACCTATGTGGTAAAATTTTTTGAATTTGCATTACATCTATCATAAATTTAGCCTTAAAATATATTCAAAATTCAGATTTTACAAAAAAAATATTAATAAATTAATTAAGTTTTATAACTTCACAATCTTTTCTTTGCTATCAAAATAAATTTCACTTTTTGCCATAAATTCATAAGCACCTTTAATAATATTTTCAACAATAATCACCGGTGAAAGATCATAAGCACCAAAATGCTTTTGTCTTATTTTGATTTCTTGCTCTATTTTTAAAGGATTTTGTAAAAAATCTTCGTAATTTTTAAATCGCATTTTACATAAGCTATTAAAATAATCAAAACTCCATAAATTAATCTCATCCTTTGCACTTTTATAATGCTTTAAACCCTCATCTAAAATACTAAATTTAGTGTAAGAATTTTTAAAATGTGAGTAAAATAAAATATGAGTTCTTATAGCTTGCTTGTTTTGTTTTATCAAAGCTCTTAATAAACGATAATTTAAAAATTTCTCTCTTTGAATTTCAAATTTAATGCCTTTTTTTTCTAACTTTTTTACTTGGTTGTAGAATTTAATTTTCTCTTCTATGCTTGAAGGCAATATTTGTTTATTAATAGGACTCATCAGCTCATCTATAAAGGCTTTTTGACCTTTTTGCTTAGAAAGCGCATAAATACATCCGCAATAATTTTGATGATAAAGCATATCTTGCTTTGCTAGGGCAAATTGTCTTTGCGTGCCTCCATTTTTTCTAAAATCAGGTGCTAAAAACTCTATACCAAATTTATCACATTCTTTTTGTAATGCTAATTTTAGTTGCTCTAGGTCTTTTTTAGGAGATGTTAAAAGAGTTGTTGTAAGTTTTTTTTCTCCTATTTTTTGAGCAAATTCAACACTTTTATGCATTCTAAAATCAAAACAAATTTGACATCTTGCACCTTTTTCAGGCTCATCCTCATAGCCCTTTATGCTCTCAAGCCATTTTTCATACTCATATTCACCCTTATAAAGTTTAATGCCTAATTTATCACAACTGCGTTTAACATCTAAAAATCTAAGCTCATGCTCACTATATGGATGGATGTTTGGGTCATAAAAATACCCGATGATTTTTTCTTCAGGATAGGCTTTGCTTAACTCTTGCATAAAATAATGACTATCCACACTACAACAAATATGAACTAACATAATTCTTTTAACACCTTAAAAGCATGATCTTTAGCTTTTACATTTTTATAAATTTTTGCGATATTTCCTTCCTCATTAATTACAAAAGTAGATCTTATAAGCCCTTCATACTCTTTTCCATAATTTTTCTTTAAACCCCAAGCACCATAAAGTTTGCAAATTTCTTTTTCGCTATCACTTAACAAAGTGTGCTTTAAATCATATTTTTTTATGAAATTTTCATGTGATTTCACACTATCTGGACTAATACCTATAATCACAGCATTTTGCCCTAAAAAATCTTCATAATTTTGACTAAATTCACAAGCTTGTGTAGTACAACCTGGGGTATTATCTTTTGGATAAAAATACAAAATAATTTTTTTACCTAAAAAATCACTTAGAGAAATTTTAACCCCATCTTGATTTAAAAGTTCAAAAACTGGGGCTTTATCGCCAATTTGCAATTCTTTCATTTTTTACCTTTCAATCTTAATTTTTCTACATTTTCACCACCAAAAGCAATATTATATGGCTCAATATCTTCTAGCATTATGACTATATTTTGCTTTGGTTTATTATATTTTGTATGCAAAAGCTCTGTAATATCTGCTATTAACTCTTCTTTTTGTGCTTTGCTAAATTCTGGTTTAGCGAGTTTGATACTAATAATAGGCATTGTTTTTCCTTACTTTAAATAAAGAATTTTACTATATTCTAGCAATTATTAGTATATTTTTGATAAAATTAGTTTTATTTTCAATAAAGGCTTATTTATGATTAGGGCAAAAAAAATTTGGATGGATGGAAAAATCATTGATTTTGATGATGCAAAAATTCATGTTTTAACACATTCATTACATTATGCAAATGCAGTTTTTGAAGGAACAAGAGCTTATAAAACACAAAATGGTTTAGCAATTTTTAGATTAAAAGAACATACCAAAAGACTTTTAGAGTCTGCAAAAATCACTTTAATCAACTCACCTTTTTCTCAAGAAGAACTTGAAAATGCACAAGTTGAACTTTTAAGAGCAAATGATTTTCAAAATAACACTTATTTGCGCCCATTGATCTTTTTGGGTGATGGAACTATGGGAGTTTATCATGCTAAAGCTCCTGTTAGAGTAGCTATTGCTGCTTGGGAATGGGGCGCTTATTTGGGCGAAGAAGGCTTAGAAAAAGGTATTAAGGTTAAAATTTCTTCTTTTGCTAGAAATAGCGTAAAATCTAGCCTAGGTAAAGCCAAAGCAAGTGCAAATTATTTAAATTCTCAAATGGCTAAATATGAAGCTATAGAAGCAGGATATGAAGAAGCTTTAATGCTTGATGAAGAAGGTTTTGTAGCAGAAGGGACAGGCGAATGCTTTTTTATGGTTAAAGACGGGAAATTAATCACCCCGCCAAATGATTTTTCATTAAAAAGTATTACCCAAGATACTGTTTTAAAAATTGCACATGATTTGGGCATAAGCGTAGTGCGCCAAAGAATTTCAAGAGATGAAGTTTATGTGGCCGATGAGGCATTTTTCACAGGAACTGCAGCAGAAATAACCCCAATAAATAATATTGATGCAAGAATTATAGGAAATGGAAAAAGAGGTGAGCTAACGACAAAGCTCCAAAATGCGTATTTTGATATAGTTTATGGACGCAATGAAAAATACGCTTCTATGCTAACTTATATTTAACAAAGGAACTAAATGCCAGCTGATTTGAATGATTATTTTAATAAAAAAAACAATCAAAACAACAATAAGCAAAATTTAAATTTCAAAGCCCCAGAATTTAATTTCAAAGGTTTTGGGAAATTTTCTCCATTAATTTATAGCGCGATTGCAATTGTTTTAGTCTTTGCGCTTTTTAAACCTTTTGCAATAGTTAATTCAGGAGAAATGGGGATCAAGTCTACCACGGGTAAATACAGCCCTACTCCGCTTGAGCCAGGACTTCATTTTTTTATGCCGGTATTACAAAAAATCACTATCGTAGATACTAGAGTAAGACAAATTAATTATGCTTCTATTGAAGGCGTAAATGAAAATTTACAAATAGGCTCAGGGGTTGTAAATAAAAATAGTATTTCGGTGCTTGATTCGAGAGGTTTGCCTGTGTCTATTGATGTAACTGTTCAATATAGATTAAATCCTTTACAGGTTCCTCAAACTATCGCGACATGGGGGCTTAATTGGGAAAATAAAATCATTGACCCAGTTGTAAGAGATGTAGTAAGAAATGTGGTAGGTCAATATACTGCAGAAGAGCTTCCAACAAATCGTAACACCATAGCAGTGCAAATTGATCAAGGTATTAGAAAAACTATAGAAAGCCAACCAAATGAGCCTGCTGAGCTTCAAGCAGTTCAACTTAGAGAGATTATCTTGCCTATAAAAGTAAAAGAGCAAATTGAAAGAGTACAAATTGCTAAACAAGAAGCTGAAAGAACCAAATACGAAGTAGAAAGAGCTAATCAAGAAGCACTTAAAAAAGCAGCTTTAGCTGAAGGGGAAGCAAATGCAACCATAATTAGTGCTAAAGGTAGAGCAAGTGCGGTTAAAATAGAAGCTGATGCACAAGCGTATTCAAATAGAGAAATAGCAAAAAGTTTAAATAATCCTTTGCTTGATTTAAAACAAATTGAAACTCAAAAGCAGTTTAACGAAGCACTTAAGGTTAATAAAGATGCCAAAATTTTCTTAACACCTGGTGGAGCTGTGCCAAATATTTGGGTTGATAGCAAAGATAGTAAAAGAACAAGCTCAGTAGCAAATTAAAAACTAAAGAAGTGATAATGAATGCCCAGCACATTCGAGAGCAAATGATTTTTTATACTACTCATTTACACTTAATAGATTTTTTATTAATGGCCTTGGTTGTATTTTTTTTCATTATCACTTTATTTTTAGCTTTAATCATCAGAAACAAGCCTGCTTTTGCCTTTATGGTGATTTTTTTAGGAATTTTATGTTCAGCAGGTATCGCTTATTTAGGATATTTTTTAATTGATACTAAAGTTAGATCAAGAATAACCAGCTTAGATAATGCTCAATTTTTTGTATATGATAACTCACTCAGCGTTGATTATAGCTTAACAAATACTTCTAAAAAAAGCTTTAGATACTGCAAATTAAAAGTAGAAGTTTTTAAGAAAAGTGATGATAATAGTACTTTTAAAAATTTAATACATACTATAAAACCTCTAAGAAGCAAATCAACCATGATAGAAAAAACAATAAATCCACAACAAACTATTAATTTAAAAACCAAATTTTCCGATTTTAAAGAAGGTCAAAATTTTGACATTGAGATTAGTTCAAAGTGTTTTTAATGGGATATTTTACATTTTTTCATATTTTAATCATTGTTATTATGTTAGCTTCTACAGGTTTAACTTGGGTTTTGCTTTACTTAAAAGTTCAAAATAAAAAATATATGATTATTTTTTGCATAGTGAGTTTTATACTAGCATTAATTTTAACCATTTCATTACTATTAACTATAGATCAATATACCAAAAAAGCAAGTTTGAGTAATTTTTCAACCTACAGACGCTTAGCAACAGAAAGTATTATTGTAAAAGGTAGAGTAACTAATGATACTAATTTTAAAATTTCTGAATGCTTTTTAGAGCTTAGGATAATTGATGATAACAAAAAACATGAGGTAAGTGGTGAAATCTTTAATCAACAAAATTTTGATAGCATAAAAAGAGCAAATCAAGAACAAAGAGATGCTTCGTATAATATCAATATTGCAAAAAATTTACCAGGGCATACTTATAAAGATTTTTCATTTGAAGTGGGATTACCGCCTCATTTTCAAAGCTATAAGGTATTTAAACAATTAAAATGCAGATAAGGATTATTTAATAAAATAATCCCCATCAAAACTAATTAAAGAGTATTTTCTTTCATCGCCTATACTTGAAACTAGTTCATTAATATCCAAAAAAGTCAAGCTATCTGCACCTGTATACTCTCTAACCTCTTCAACGCTTTTATTAGCTGAGATTAATTCTTCAAAGGTAGGTGTATCTATACCATAAATATCAGGAAATTTAATTTCTGGACATGCAATCGCTAAATGGATTTTCCTTGCACCTGCTTGTTTTAAAAGAGCAATAATTTTTTTAGAAGTTGTTCCTCTTACCACACTATCATCAATCACCACTATATCTTTGCCTTCTAAGACTTTTTTCATAGGATTGAGTTTTAATTTTACCTTCAAATTTCTCATTTCTTGAGTTGGCTCTATGAAAGTTCTTCCAACATAGTGATTTCTCACTATTGCCATTTCAAGTGGGATTTTTAAATATTGCGCAAAACCTATAGCAGCACTTACACCACTATCTGGAACTGGCACTACAAAATCCACTTTTTCTTTAAATTTTTTAGCCAAGGCTTCACCCATTTTTTTACGCACTTCATATACGCTTTTACCTTCTATAATACTATCAGGTCTAGCAAAATAAATATACTCAAATGCGCAAATTCTTGGATCTGTCTTATCAAATACTTGAATGCTTTCAAACTCATCACTACCTTGAGTAAAAATCAACATCTCGCCTGGTTTTACATCGCGGATAAATTCAGCCTCTATCAAATCAAAAGCGCAAGTTTCACTCGCTACAATATACCCACCATCTTTTAATCTACCCAAAGATAAAGGTCTAACCCCATAAGGATCTCTTACTACAAAAAGTTGATTTTTACTAGCAAGCATAAAGCAATACGCTCCCTTGCTTTGAGTCAAGCTTTCTATAAATCTATCTTTTAAAGTTTCTTTTTTGCTTTTTGCTATTAAATGCACCACATTTTCTGTATCCATATTAGAATGAAAAATAGCCCCATTGTTAATCAATTCTTTTCTAACTTCTTCTTTATTAATCAAATTTCCATTATGCACTAAAGAAATATCACCCAAAGAACAAGTAGCTGCAACAGGTTGAGCATCATGCAAAGAAGAATTTCCTGCAGTAGAATAACGATTATGTCCTATAGCTATCTCGCCTTTTAATCCTGCTAGAATTTGTGTATTAAAAATTTGCCCTACTTCACCTTTAGCTTTGTGTGTTTTGATACTCAAACCATCACTTACGCTAATCCCACTTGCCTCTTGTCCACGGTGCTGCATAGCAAACAAGGCATAGTAAGCCACAGTGCTTGCATTTTTTGAATTAATTACTCCAACTACTGCACACATTTAAATTCCTAAACAATCATCTATATCATATAAGCCATTTTCTTGAGAAACTAACCATTTTGCACATTTTATCGCACCTTTTGCAAAAGTAGCTCTTGAAGTAGCCGTATGATTTAATTCTATAAATTCACCTTCATTGTAAAAACCAACCCTATGTGAACCTACTATATCACCGCCTCTTAAACTCATCACCGCGATTTCATCTTTACTTCTTTGTCCAATAATCCCATCTCTACCGCTTACTCTGACCTTTTCTAAGTCTAAATTTCTAGCCTTAGCAACATTTTGTGCTAAAGTCATTGCGGTACCACTTGGAGCATCTTTTTTCTTATTATGATGCATTTCAAGTATTTCTATATCAAAATCTCTCAAAGTCTCACTAGCTAAATAAGAAAGCTTTTTTAAAATCGCCACACCCAAAGACATATTAGTTGCATAAAGAATAGGCATAGTAATACTTGCACTTTGCATTAACTCATTTTGCTTAGCATCTAAACCTGTAGTACCTATCACCAAAGGCTTGAGATTACTTCTTGCATATAAAAGTAAATCCTCACAACCCTTTGGAGTAGAAAAATCAATAATTACATCACATTTATTAAAAAAATCTTCATAATTTGATCCTTGATCAAAAAACGCACTAGCCTTTGCCTGCTCATCATCTTCTAGGCAAAGTCTTATTTGAGTACCCATACGCCCATTACTTCCATGGATTCCAATATTAATCATTTTAAATCTGCCTTTTTAGAATTTGGAAAATTGTAGCGTTTATTTATTTAAAAGCAACTAACGCTTTTAATTAATCATCCCATTTTTGCCCTAAAAAATTTCCATTTCTATCAAAAAACATTTCCATATTATTACTTAGTTTAATTTCATAACCAAATTCTTCCCAATCCACATCTACAATAAAAGCTCCAGGAAAAGAACTTTGAATTTTATCCATAATAGGTTTAGAAAGTCCATAATAATTTTGCGCATAAGGATTATGCTGAGGCATATGAGGCATATTTTGTTGATATGAATTAGTATTTTGTTGTGTAATATTTGCACTAGCCATTAGCGCTAAAGTTGTACTTAGAATTAGTATTTTTTTCATTTTAGATTCTCCTTGATTTTTTATAGGAGAATCTTAATTAATTTTTGTGAAATTTATGTGAAGATTAATGCAAGTTTTCAATATATGCTAAAGCACTAAGTGCTGCGACTGCTCCATCGCCTGCTGCACATATTACTTGTTTTGGAGCATCTTTTCTTAAATCACCTGCTGCAAACAACCCTGCTATATTAGTTTGCATTTTAAGATCAACACTCACTTGACCACTTTCTTCCATAGCACATAAAAACTCACCATTTTCTTGTTTTAAGATTTCATTTCTCACATTCAATCCAACAAAGGTAAAAATTCCAGGCACATCAAGATCTCTTTTAGATCCATCATTAAATGCTATTTTTACCTTATTAACACCCATATTATCACCACAAACCTCATCAACTACTGCATTTGTGATTAATTCTATTTTATCATTATTTCTTACTTTTTCTACCGTTGAAGGCGCTGCTCTAAACTCATCTCTTCTATGGATTAAATATACTTTTGAGCAAATATTAGCTAGATACAACGCCTCTTCTAAGGCTGTATCTCCTCCACCTAAAACAGCTACTTCTTTATTTTTATAAAAAAATCCATCGCAAGTTGCACAAGTACTTACACCTTTGCCAAAAAATTCATCCTCGCCTTTAAAACCTGCACGACGTGGAGTAGAACCTGTACAAACAACAACAGCCTTTGCTTGTTCGATTTTACCATTTTCTAATTTGATATTAAAACTACCATCAGTATTTTTGCTAATTTGTTCTACACCTATCATTTCATGTTTTAAACCAAAACGCATACATTGTTCATTCCATGGAGCCATAAAAGAAATTCCATCTAAAACTTGTGCAACTCCAGGATAATTTTCAATTTCTGAACTTGAAGTTATTTGCCCACCTGGTGTACCTTTTTCAAACATTACAACATTTTTTAATCCGCCTCTAGTAGCATATAATCCCGCACTTAAACCAGCAGGGCCACCGCCTATAATAGCTAAATCTAACATCATTATTTTCCTTGTGATTTATTTCAGAGATATTATACAAATTTTTCTTTAATTATAAATAATAAAAATTATTAAATAGTAAAAAATATGAAGAAAAGCCACTAAAAGTGGCTTGAGATTATAAAAGTGAGTTTAGTTTATCTGCTAAAACTTGTTTTGATTGAGCACCAACTAATTGATCAACCACTTCACCATCTTTAAAGAAAAAGATAGTTGGAATAGATCTTACACCAAATTGCGCAGCTAAATCACCTTGCTCTTCTGTATTTACTTTGCAAATTTTAGCCTTGCCATCAAAATCATTTGCAAGCTCATCAATTACCGGTGCAAGCATTCTACAAGGTCCGCACCATGGAGCCCAAAAATCTACTAAAGCTACGCCTTCTTTTGCTTGTGCAAAATTTTCTGCAGTTAAATCAATATATTTTCCCATGTTATCTCCTTTAATTTTTTAAGATTTTATTAGATTAAAATAAACATTCTCTTAATAACTAATGTTTTCTAAAAGTTTTATATCATCTTTATACACGCAAAGTAAATCTAATTGAAAATTTTCATTACTTTTGTGTTTCATAAAGTAATACTCTATGGTTTTAATAATTTTGTTAAATTTTTTGCCATCTAGTCTATAGGCTACTTCATAATTTCCTTGTGTACTTTTAACTTCAATAAAATGTAAAATTTTATCTTTTTTAGCAATAATATCAATTTCTCCAAATTTAGAATGAAAATTTCTTTCTAAAATTTCAAAATCTTTATTTTTAAGATATTCACATGCTATATCTTCACCTTTTATACCAAAAAGATACTGTGATAAAGCCATTTAATCTTCTATTCTCATCATAAAAACATCATCTTTAACAAATTCTTGTTCTTTAAGTTTTTGAGTTAAAATTTGTATATTTTTTTCATAAGTTTGATGAGTAATAAAAAATAAAGTACTACAATCTTGCTTTTCTTTTTTTGGCTTTTGCAAAAAAGTATCGATTGAAATTTGATGTTCGCTCATTAATTGCGTAATTTTTGATAAAACCCCTATTTTATCTAATACCTTTAATCTTAGATAGTATCTTGTATAAATTTCATCCTTATTTAAAAGCTTATAAGAAGTATCATTTAAATATCCAAAAATAGCACTATTTTTTTCTTTTCTTGCTATATCGATTAAATCTGCTACAACAGCACTTGCAGTTGCCTTACCACCTGCTCCTGGACCATAGTATAAACTTTCACCCAAAATATCCCCATCTATACTGATAGCATTCATCACCCCATCAACTTTTGCTAACATTTTATCTTTATTTAACATAACAGGATGAACCCTTAATTCTATTTTTTCATCTTTTATTTTAGCAATACCTAAATGTTTTATGGTGTACTCAAATTCCTTTGCAAAATAAATATCCTCATCGCTTACCTTACTAATACCCTCAATCAAGATATCCTCAGGTTTTACTCTTAGTCCATAAGCAATATTTGCTAAAATTAAAAGCTTGTGCGCAGCATCAAATCCTTCTATATCAAAAGTAGAATCAGCTTCAGCATATCCTAAATCTTGGGCTTTTTTTAATACCTCTTGAAATTTGGCATTATCTTCTGCCATCTTGCTTAAAATATAATTACTTGTGCCATTTAAAATGCCTTTAATAGAAACGATATTATTGGCACTCAAACCCTCTTTTAAAATTTTAATAATAGGAATTCCACCCGCTACACTTGCCTCATAACCAAAAGCTGTATCTTGTGCTAATTTTTCAAGCTCATAACGATGATAAGCAAGTAAAGCTTTATTAGCAGTTACTACTGATTTTTTTCTTTTTAAAATTTTTGAAATTATCTCAAAAGGTAAATCAATACCACCCATTAACTCCACAAATACATCAATATCTTCACACTCTAAAACCTCATCAATATCATTAACCACAGGAATCAATGCATTTGGTTTTGGATTTCTTGCTAAAGCAATTACCGGAATAATTTCTTCATCACATCTTGCTTTAATTAAATCTTGATTTTCTAACAAAGTTTCTACAACAGCACTTCCTACCGTGCCATAGCCTAAAATAGCTATTTTCATTTTATTCTCTTAAATATTTTTTGATATTTCTTGCTGCTTGACGGATACGGTTTTCATTTTCTATTAAAGCTATTCTAACATACTCATTACCCGCTTCACCAAAGCCAACTCCAGGACTTACTGCTACATTTGCTTTTTGTAAAAGCTGCTTAGAAAATTCCATACTACCAAGATGAGCCTTGCTTTGAGGGAGTTTTGCCCAAACAAACATACTTGCATTAGGTTTTTTTAATTCCCATCCTGCTTGGTAAAATGATTCTAGTAAGACTTCCAATCTTTTTGCATAAGTTGCCTTAATCTCTTCAACACAAGTTTGATCTCCATCTAAAGCTACAGTAGCAGCAACTTGTATAGGCGTATACATACCATAATCAAACCAAGATTTGATCTTTTTCAAAGCCGCAATTAAGCGTTTATTACCTACCACAAAACCTACACGCCAACCTGCCATGTTGTAAGATTTTGAAAGTGTATAGGTTTCTACTGCTACATCTTTAGCACCTTCAACTTCAAAAATCGAAGGAGTTTTATAAGAGCTAAAAGTTAAGTCCGCATAAGCAATATCAGAAATAATATAAAATCTTTCTTTTTTTGCCATAGCAACCAATCTCTCATAAAAACTTTTTTCCACTGTAACTGTTGTAGGATTATGCGGAAAATTTACCACTACATATTTTGGACGCGGAATACTTTCATGTAGTGTTTTTTGTAAATTTTCAAAAAAAATATTTTCGTTTAATTCATAATTTTCATTAAAATCAAAATTCATAGTTGCTACATTACCACCTGCTATGATAAAAGCTTGAGTATGTATAGGATAAGCAGGTGTAGGCACAATAGCTACATCCCCTGGGTTAATAACAGCTCTTGCTAAATTTACAAAGCCTTCTTTAGAGCCCATCGTTGCAACTACTTCACTTTCAGGATCTAAATCAACATCATATTTTCTTTTATACCAATTACAAATTGCAAGTCTTAGTTTATAAATTCCACTCGAAGCAGAATACCCTGAAGTTTTGTCTTTGTTTGCACTTTCGCAAAGCTTGTCTATAATATGTTGAGGAGTTTTGCCATCAGGATTTCCCATAGAAAAATCTATTATATCCTCCCCTGCTCTTCTTGCTGCCATTTTAATCGCATTAACTTCAGCAAAAACATAATTTGGAAGTCTTTCTATGGTATTAAAATGAATTTCTTCAAACATCGTCCGTCCTTTTTAGCGTCTTAGGTAAATTTTTAAACCCCTTTTTATATTATCAAGGCTAAACATATCTCCTATAATAGCATATTTTGCGCCCAATGGTATATTTACATTTACTTCATTTTGCTTATGTGTATTTTCTACACCTTGTATAAAATTCAAGTTTTTATCTAAAAATTGAATTTTGCAAAACCAAGAATCAAGATTGTGCGCACTAAGCTCCATACTTTTTGCACCTTGCAAATCAATAATATATTCTCTTAAAGGTTTGTTTAATTGAGTAATAGTATTTAATGGAATTTGAGTATTGACTTTAGGTTTTGCTTTTGAAAAATCTAGCTCATATTCATAATTTAACTCTGAAATTTTATAAATATCCTTAATAAAAACAGAACTACCCAACAAAGCCTTATAAAAAACTCCTGGATCAAGCATGTACTGAGAATCTACAGCTAACTTATATGTGATATAGTTTTCCCTTAAAGTTAATTCAGTTGGTATAAAATAAATATAACCTAGTTCATTTAAAGTATCATTGATTGTTTTAAAAAACAAAACAGAATCAGCTTGGGCTTTAAAACTAAAAGTTAAAGTTTTTGGTTCATTTAATATAAAATTTGCCAAAGAATTAGTTTTTAAAATTTGAGAAATAGTGTAAATATCTACATTTCCGCGCTCATCTTTATAATCATTTCTTGCAAACAAAAGTTCCAATTGCGCATCTTTAGAATTATCATTAACAATATGCTTAGCAACTTCTAAAGCACTTAACGCAAAAGCATTAAGAGTAAAAAAAATGGAAAATATTAAAATTCTTACCATAATTTTCCTCTATTTTCTTTTATAAACTCAGCTTTTGTAATTTGTTTGATTTTACCATCTTTAATCATTAAAAACTTAGACACACCATTTTTAAACTCTAAAGTATTATTATTCTCATCATTCAAACTAAAAGCAGCATGACCTGTAGTAATAAGCATATCTTTATCTAAAGATAAAGTATAATCATTTTTAATAGTCAAAGAACTTTTTCTAAAAGTTTTTAAATCCACCATACCAAGCCAAAGCTCTGCGCTTGGTTTTATAATACTTTCTTTAAGCAAAACCATATTTTCTTCGGGCATATTTAAACTAGTATTACCCTCTAATGTTTCTTCTATAGTATTATTACTCTCATCTATTGGTTCTAAAATAGCACTTGTGTTTGTTTCATTGTTTTCTGTGGTTTCATCAGCAAAAAAATTAAGAACCGGAGTTTCATTCTCATCAACTTTTTCTTCTAAGATAATTTGTTCTTGATTTAGCACATTAGTAGTATTTTCATCTAGTGTGGAACTTTGGAAAAATCTTGAAACACCCCAAGCTAAAGCCACTATCAAAAGCACTACTACTATAATCACAATATACCATACACTTGAGCTTTCTTTGGTGTATGAGTTCATTCTAGGAGCAATATGCACATGATTTTTTTTCTCAATACCATTTTCTTCTAAATAGGCATGATATTCTTCTAAAAAGCTAGAAAAATCAAGCTCATATTCTCTTTGTAAAATTTTGATAAAACCATTTATATTAAAACGAGATAAAGACTTAAAATCTTTTTTAATAATATATTCAAGACAAGTTATTTCTATTTGTGTTCTTTTTTGAACTTCTAATAAATTTAAATCTTCTAATTTTTTCCAACTATCCATTTTTCATCCTATCGCAAAGTATTGCAAATGCTGCACTAACATTTAAACTATCAAAATCATTGTGCATTTTTATCCCTACACATTCATCGCATTTTTTAAGCACCTTTGGTGCTATACCAAAACCCTCACTTCCCATAATCAAAACTTTTTTATTTTTGGCCTTGATAGTATGTATATCACTACCTCCGCTTGCACTAGCATAGATATAAAAACCTTTTTGTTTTAATTCATTTATCATGCTTAAAATATCATCATTTAAAACTATTTTCATATCTAAAGCCGCGCCACTACTTGCACGAATAACTCCATCCATAGCCACGCTTTTAGCTACCAAAATAATCCCATCAGCACCCAAAGCATAAGCACTACGCACGATAGCGCCTATATTTCCAACATCACTAATATTATATAAAATAACTATAAAATCTTTTTCTTTTAAACTCTCAAAAGAGCTAAATTCAAACTCATCAATTTCCATTAAAAAACCTTGATGATTTCCACCTCTTGCCAAACTTTGCGCGGCCTTAAAATCAAGTTTTTTAATTTTTTTTGATGCCTTTGCTATTTTTGAAAAATCAGCTTTTTCACATTCTTTTGCTAAATAAATTTCTTTAATTTTTTCTTTGTGCTTTTCTAAGATATAAAAAAACACTTGCTTACCATAAACTATCATTTTTAAATAATAACCAAATTCAACTTAAAAGCAGTTTTTGATAATTTTCTTTTGGAGATTTCGCATTGATTTTTGAAAGAAGCTTTGCCTTTGTTTTTAAAGGCAAATCAAGTTCATAAATATCTTGCTCACACAAGGTATTTTGGTGAAATTGCTTTTCTTTAGCACTTACGACTACACACCATTCACCACGCAAGTCCATTGTTTTTAATTTTTCTAAAGCTTCTAAGGCATTTGCTCTAAATTTGGCTTCAAATTTCTTTGTTGCTTCTTTTATGATAAAAATTTCTCTTAAAGGATCAATTTTGCTAATTTCTTCTACTAAATTAAGTATCCTAGTAGGTGCTTCATAGACTATACTAGGATAAGGATTAAGCATTAAATTTTCAATATCTTTTTGTCTTTGAGGATTTTTATTAGCCAAAAAACCCATAAAAATAAATTCTTTTTTACAAAACGCGCTTGAAACTAATGCAAGCAAAGCAGCATTTGACCCTGCCAAGACTTCATAATCAATATTATTTTTAATGGCATATTCAATTAAAAATTGCCCCGGATCACTAATACCTGGCATACCCGCATCACTCAAATATACAACATCTTGTTCAAAAAAATCATCATCTATTTTTGCTAAAAAATCTTTTTCATTATGAGTATGTAAGGCTAGATATTTATCAGGTTTTATTTCTAAATTAAATTTTTCATTAAGGAGATGAACTAAGGATTTGCAAACTCTCGTATCTTCGCATAAAAAGAGTTTGCATTTTTGTAAAATTTCTAAAGAATGAAAAGAAATATCGTTTAAATTTCCTATGGGCGTAGGAATAAAATATAACATTATTGCATTGCGTATTTTTTCTTAAATTTCTCTACACGACCCGCAGCATCTACGATTTTTTCACTACCTGTAAAAAATGGATGGCAGCTTGAGCAAATATCAACTTTAATTTCTGGTTTATTTGACTTAGTAGTAAAAGAATTTCCACAAGCACAACTAACTTTGCATTCTACATATTCTGGGTGAATTTCTTTTTTCATTGTTTATCCTTTTTCAAAACATTAAGGCGTAATTATATAAATTTTTATATAAAAAATAGCTAAATTTAAGCGTGTTTTTAAATTATGAATTTTGAAGCAACCCCTATTAAAGCTGTTTGCGCTTTAAGTATAAAATCAGCCTGTAATTTTGCTTTTTTTACATTCTCCTCTCTTTCTTTTTGCGAAAATCCACCTTCAGCTCCAATTAAAAATACATGCTTACTAGGTTCAAATCTCATCAAATCTTCACCTTCAAAGTCTATTAAAACAATATTTTCATAAACTTGCTGAAATTTTTTAAAATCATCAAAGCTTTCAAGCTCCATTAAAGAGGCACGACCGCATTGCTGGGATGATTCTATAAGAATCTTTTCCATTCTTTTAAAATCTAATTTAAAATTCTTTTGTGAATAATCCATATACACAAAAGAAAGCTTTACCACTCCAAGTTCATTTAAAAAAGGTAAGGTTTTTTCTATAATCTTTGGATCAATCACCGCTAAAGCTAGGTGTAAATGCGTTTTTAATTCTTGTTTTTCTTCTTTTTTGTCAAGTAAATTTAATGCACATGAGCGTTTAGAAAACTCTATGCATTCATAAGTGTAAGCAAAAAAATCTTTTAAATTTTTTAATATGATTTTATCGCCTACTTTAATTCTTCTAGCTTTTAAATGCAAGAAAGCTTCATTTTCCAACTCTAAATTTAAAGCACCACTTTGTGGGTGATACAAAAATCGCATTAAAAATAAAACCTTTGAAGCAAATAAGGCACAAAAAGTAAAAATATACCCGAACACAAAATAAAAAAGCTTAAAAATCTAAATTTAGCATAACGTTTGAACAATCTTGCTTTTTTAAATAAAACAAATTGATAAATAGCCAAGGCAAAGATAAAAATCCAACAAAACCACATAGAAAGCATGTATAAATTTAGCTCAAAATGCTTTAAAGCCCAAAGCAAACTTCCTGTAAAAAGTGTAATTGCTAAAAATAAATAATAAATTGGCAAAAATAGGCGAATTCTTTTTATAAAAATAAACTCTTGCGAAAAACTACTTTGAGTTAAATACAAATAAAACAACATTAAAAAGCCATTTGCGTATAAACTATATACATGCAATGCTAAAAAAAACTCATAACTTTGATCCATCACTGTCCTTGTGTGTTATTTTCATCTTTGATATCATCATCTACAGGTATAGGAAGCGTATCATCATCTATAATAACATTAGAATCACTTTGCTCAATTTGAACTTGCTCAGTCTGTACCTCTTTTTTTACGTTTGTATCTTCTTGACTTGAGCAAGCAATAAAAAACAATAATGGCACAATCAATAAAATCTTTTTCATTACACCTCCTTTTGATTAATAAAAACAAAATTTGCATCTTGAAGTTTTTTAAAAAAATCTTTATCTTTCCATTCATCGCTTATAGCTTGTGAAAATTCAATATCTGCCAAATTTATCTTTGGTAAAAACTCACTATAAGCATCTTCTCTAAAACCTTGTGCATAGCCTGTTCTTGTTTCATGCACAATAATACTTTTTAAGCTAACACCTTGCTCGCCATTGACCATCTTAGTCTTTAAAAGCAAGGTATCTATCAGTACAAAAAATATGCGTACAAAATTTTCTGCACTTACATTCACAGGTAAACTTACCCATCTTTGTGAGTGTTTTTTTATATCTTCTAAATAAACCTTATCATCATCTTTAAAAAGCGTAATAGCATGGTCAAAACTATCAATAATTTGTTTTATTTCATCTTTTAACAAACCAAAATCATACACCATTCCCGCATTGTCAAGGTATTTACTCTCAAGTAAGATTTCTACCTTATAAGAATGACCATGTATGCTTGTTTTACATCGCTTGGAGCTACAAAATCTAACAATATGAGCATTTTCAAATTCAAACATTTTTCTAATAATCATACGCCTTCTTTATCTCCCCAAATTCTAATATGCAATCTATCAGAGTAATTATATCCATTTTTTATACAAAATTCAGCAATGCTTAAGGCATTTTTAGAAATTTCTTCTTCACTTGACCCCATAGGCATGCAAAATACCTCATTTTCACAAATTTGTAAAATTTCATTGATTTCGCCTAAGGCTTTATTTTCTTGTAAAAAATCCTTATCTAAAACAAATTTATAAAAACTATCTTTAGCATAACATTTAAAAGCTTTCAAAGCTTTTTCATTAATCCTTTTTTCTTTTTTTACACCGCTATTACTAAGCTTTACACCCAAAGCAAAATAACATTTTTTATACAAAGGATATTTTTCAAAATCAATTTCAATGCTTGCATTTGTTTCAAAATGCACTTTAAAGTCATTTTCTAAAAGCAAATTAACAAAGCACAAAAAGTCTTTATTTTGATAATTTAACAAAGGCTCACCACCGGTAATGACAACTATAACTTTGCGTGAATTTGCTAACTTTAAAACCTCATCAAAAAGCTTTACTGAAGTATATGTTTTATAACAAGTTTTAAATTCTTTGGTAAAAACAGCTCTTATAGTATCACAGCCCAAAAACATTTTAGAATCTTTTTCTTTTTTTACTCCAAAGCCTATACAGTTAAAATTACACCCAGCAAACCTTACAAATACAGCTAAATTTCCACTATATTTTCCCTCACCTTGCAAGCTTAAAAAAGTTTCAACAATTTCCATTATCCACCTGTTTGATAAAAGGCTCTTGTAGAACTTTGATTAGCCTCATTTTCAGCCCATCTATTTTTTTCTGATTTGTTTTTTATCACGGTTTTTAAAACCTCACAAGCACCTGCTATGTCTTTATTACGTATAGCCTTTTTAATGCTTAAAGCCTCATCATAATACAAACAAGGTATTAAAAGCCCTTCAGCTGAAAGTCTTATACGGTTACAACTATCACAAAAATCATGGCTATGTGGATCAATAATGCCAAACTCATACCCATCTTCAAGCTCATAAATAGTTGCAGGTGCATTTGGACTTTTTTGTCCTTGTTTGAAAGAATATTTTTGAGCAATAATATTTAAAATTTCTGCTGATTTTAAGCCTTTTAAATCTCCATAAGCATGATAATTTTCCATAAATTCTATAAAGCGAATTTGACTTTTGCGTGTTTTGGCAAATTCTAAAAGATCAATAAATTCACTATCATTAATCCCTTTAAGAGCTACGGTGTTAAATTTAATATTAAAGCCTAATTCTAAAGCCTCATTAATACCATTTAATACATCTTTAAGTATATTTTTTTGGGCTAACTTAAAAGCCACTTCTTCTTTTAAGGTATCTAAAGAGATATTAATTCTTTTTAAACCTGCCTGTCTTAAATCTTTTGCTTGTTGTTTTAACAAAGAAGCATTGGTAGTAAGTGCTAAGTCTATATCCTGCTTATACTCACTAATCATAGCAATAAATTTATGCAAATCTTTTCTTACTAAAGGCTCACCGCCTGTAATACGAATTTTTTTAACCCCCTCATCAATACAAACTTTAACAAACATAAAAAGTTCTTCAAATGATAAAAGATTTTCTTTAGCACTCCATTCAAATGGAGTTTTTGGCATGCAATAAAGGCAACGAAAATTACATCTTTGTGTTACTGAAATTCTTAAATAATCAATCACTCTTCCATAACTATCTACCAACATCAAAGGCCTTTATAATAATTTATTAAATTTCAAAATAAGCTCAACTCTACCCATACCTATACGCAAATCTTTGGCAATTTGCTCAATGGATTTTTTTTGATTAAAAAGCTCTATTACCTTTTGTTCTTCATTATCATAGCTTGGGCTTAATTTTGTAATACTTTGGGTTTTTTGTTCTAAATTTAATAAACGATTTTTTTGCTCACTTTGAAATTCTTCAATTACCTCTTCTACTTCTTTTAAAGCACTTAAAATAGGAATGATATTTTGATTAATTTTTTGTTCTAATACCTGCAAAAGTTCTTCTTTTAGCTCTTCTTTAATGGCTTCAGTATCTATTTCTTCTTTTTCTTGCTCTTGTTCATCTAAACTTTCTTTTTTTAAATAATGATATTGCTTATTTAAATCTTCTATCATCTTACCAAGCTCGTTAATCTTAGCAATACTTTCTTTTTCTTTTATCATCATATAAGCAAACATAGCAAAAATTAATAAAGCTACCACAAGCCACAATAATAAATCACTACCCATTTTCTTGCTCCTTTAAAATCTTAATCATCGCTCTTTGCATATTTGCCACAAAATTATCATACACAAGCTCATCTTCTGCTTTTATTTGTGTGATTTTTGCCTCATTTTCATTTAAAGCTTTAAAAAAAATACTAATTTTTTGACCATTTAACTCAAACCTTGCATAATATTCCTCATCTTGAGTCAAACACTTATCTTTAAACTGAATGTGTGCAAAATTTACACCTACCACAAAGGCTTTATATTTTAAATCTGTAAATAATTTTGTTTTATTGATATCATTTTTTATCAAATATAATTCTTGTTTTAAATCCATAAGCAAATCAAAAATAATTTGCTCACCTTCGCTAAATTCCACTCTTGAGGCAAGCTTTTTCCATTTGCTTAAATTGACATAATTATTACTTGAAAGATATTCTTGTAAAAACTCTTCATATCTTTCTTTACTCTCTTCAAACTCAAGCTCTAACGAACTTTTAAAAAAATTTATCTCCATAAAAGATCAACCCAAATAAATATAAAAAACACTATACTTAAATACCCATTTAAAGTAAAAAATGCTTTATCGATTTTTGCAAAATTCTTTCTAACTATGCGGTGCTCAAAAAACAAAATAATCGCACTAATTATCACGCCTAAAAAGGCAATATTTCCCGTTGGAGCCACCCAAACAAACAAAAGCCAAAAAAGTACTGCTAAAACATGACAAAATGCTGAGATAAATAAGGTTACCTCAAACCCAAATTTAGCAGGTATAGAGTGCAATCCTGTTTTTTTATCATATTCCATATCTTGCAAAGCATAAAGCAAATCAAAACCAGCCGTCCAAAAAGTAACACCCAAACACAAAATCACACTATAAATTTCAATACTTCCCAAAACTACAATGCTACCTGCAATAGGAGCAAGTCCTAAGCAAAATCCTAATACTAAATGTGCTAAAGATGAAAATCTTTTAAAGGCTGAATAAATAGCTAAAATAAATAATACCGGCAAAGAAAGAGCAAAAGCTAGCTTATTAATAAAATAACTTGCCAAAACAAAAACAATAGCATTTAAAATAATAAAAAGTAAAATACTAGTTTTACCTATACGCCCATCGATATTAGGTCTATTTGCACACCTTGGATTATTTTTATCAATATCCTCATCCATCAAACGATTAATCGCCATTGCAAAATTTCTTGCACTCACTGCACAAATAACACCCAAAAATAAAGCCTTAAAGCCAAACCAAGTGCTATCATTTAAAATAACAGAAGCCACAATCATTGAAGTAAATAAAAAGGGCAAAGCAAAAATAGAATGCTTAAAAACTATCAAGTCTAAAATATCTTTCAATTTTTCTTTTAATATAGGCATTTTTTCTCTTTATAATATATTTTTGTTATGATTTTACTAAAATAATTTTAAATTTAGGATATTTTTACGATGTTTTTTGAATTTGCACTCATTGGAACCACTGCAAGTGGCAAAACAGAACTTGCTAATAAACTAGCCTATGAATTTAACGCAAGTATTTTAAGCCTTGATAGTCTTTGCGTGTATAAACAAATCAACATCGCTTCAGCAAAAACAGAGCAAAAAACCCTAGATGAGCTTGATTATTTTGGTATAAATTTGTTAAATGTCAATGAGCATTTTAACATTGCTTTGTTTTTTGAAGAATACAAAAAAGCAAAAGCCTTTGCTCAAAAAAACAATCAAATGCTTATCATCACAGGTGGAACTAGTTTTTATCTAAAAGCCTTAATGGATGGTTTGAGTGAAAATTTTAAAGAAAGCCAAAGCACACTAAGTAATGATGAAATTTATCATTTAATGATAAAAATTGATCCACAAGCAAAAATAGAAAAAAACGATACTTATCGTTTGAAAAAATGGCTTGGAATTTATGAGCAAACCAATAAAATTCCAAGTGAAGTTTTAAAAGAAACCAAACAAGAAGCTTTGATTAAAAAACTTGATATTTTTGAAATTTCTTGGCAAAAAGATCTTTTAGAAAAACGCATTATCAAGCGCACTAAAAATATGCTAAATGAGGGCTTAATAGATGAAGCTAAAATGTTATTTGATAATTATGATCATCATTTAAAAGCACTAAACTCCATAGGTTTAAAAGAATGCAAAGAGTTTTTAGATAAAAAAATAAATTTAAATGAGCTTGAAGAGCTCATCATCATCCATACAAGACAACTTGCCAAAAGACAAAGAACTTTTAATAAAAAATTCAATAAAGAAATTTTAGATTTTCAAAGTGCTTATGAGAATTTAAAAGCTTATATTTTAAAAAAATATCAAGGCTGAGTATTTAAGACATTTAATTTATCTTTACATAAATTTTGCCAATTACTCGTTACATTAATATCTATACAATTTTGTAAGCTTTGTTTTTGATTTTGCACATCTTTTAAATCTTCATAAATATTGCTTTGCACATAAAAAACTCTTGCGCGCTCATCATCTTTTAAAGGATTAGCAAGTAAGTCTTTAAACAAAGTTAAGGCTTTTTGAGCTTGATTGCTTTGTTTTAAAGCTTTGATATAGATAAATTCTAAATCGGGACTAAAAAGATTTACTCCCTTTAAGTTTTGATAATCAATAGCCTTTGGAGCATAGTTTAAAATACTTGTTAGAAAATTATTTTTTTCACAATAACGCAAAAACTCATAATATAATTCCACCATACGATAATTCATAGGAAATTGCTCTAGTTTTTGTAAAGTTCTTATCATGGCATTATAATCTTGCAATCTAAGTTCGGCAAAAAATTTAATATAATTTGCTTCAAATTTTTCATTATCACTAATAATCGTTCTTGTGTTTAAAATATCGTTAATTGTTTTTATAACAAAGTTATAGCGTTTATCTTTAAGAGCTAAATCAGCACTTTGAAGCTTATAAAAGATAATATCATCGTTTTCATTTTCCACTATGTATTTTTTAGCTTCTTCTATGCGCGTTGTGCGTTTAAAACACTCAAGCATTTGTTTTTTATTTTGTATTTTGCCTCCTATATTATAAGCCTTAAAATCATCATATATTTTAATAGCAGCCAAACACTCATCATTTTTTAATCTTTGCTCTAAAACCAAAATAGCAGCTTGTTCTAAAAGATTTTTTACTTCTTTATTGGAGTATTTTTCAATGTCTTTTTGATAACTTATAACCTTTTCATAATTTTTTTCTTGAAAATATAATTTGACATTATCAAACAGCGCCTTACTAGAAATTTCTCCAGCGTATTTTTTCATAATTTCTTCATATTTTTGATGCAAAAAGCTTGCATTAGCATCTTTTAAATATAAAAAGTTTTTATCTTGTGCTTCTTTAATTAAACTCACATATTCACCCAAAGGAAAATCTTCTGCATAAAGATCTAAATATTTTTGAGCTTTAATATGCTCATTTGCATTTAATAAAGACAAGGCAAGATCTTTTAATACTCTTTCATATTCTTTATCTACCTTGGTTAAATGCGTAAAAATATACTCATAAATTTTAGAACTTAAATCATAAACCCTATTATTAGCAAAAGCTTTTGCTAATAATAGAGAATTTTCCAAATCACTCATGAAAAATTCAGGGTTTGATTCTAAAATTTTATTTGCTAACTCTTTGGCTTCTTTTATATTTTTTGCCTCTAGATGATTTTTTGATAAAAATAAAGCAGCTCTACTGGCTAAATCTGCATTTGGAGTAGAATAATACACATCTTGATAAATATTATTTGCGGTATTTTTTTTACCCAAATGATACAAATAATCTGCATAATCAAGTAAAGCCATTATAGTATATTTATCGCCTTTGTGTTCAGTATTTAAAGTATCTATAATATATTCAACATTAGATCTTTGCGATAAACCCATATAAACTCTCATCATAATATACATTACTTCTGTATAATCTTTATCGTTAATATAAGTTCTTACCCATCTTTTAGCATCATCTAACATTTGCTCTAAAATTACTTGGTCTTTATCAAGTTCATAAGTGTATAGTTTATTTTGAGCTCTTAATTTATAAAGCTCAAATTCATTCATAAATACACTACCCTGATAACGCTTAATAGCGCTAGTTGCATCCCTTAAAACCTGATCATATTTTTTTGCTTCATATTCTTGTTTTATACTAAAATAAGCATTAAAATCTGCACTTTTTGAAGTTTCCATAGGATTAGAATTTAAATCTAATGCTCCAATATAAGGCATTAATGCATCATCAAAATAAATATCAAAATCAAGCCCATCGCTAGGTTTATAATACCTTAAATCTTTGGTAAAAATAAATACAAAATGCTTAGAAGCATCTTCACTTTGACTTTGAATTTCTTTAGCATTAAAAATATCTTGAGAATAATTAAACATCTTAGCTAAAATTTTAGGATAGATTTTGATTGTCAAAAAAGTTTGGTGCTTTTCAAAATAAATCGTAAAATCATCAAATTCTTTATTTTGAAACTGCATATTGCTAACACCTAAAACATTGCACTCAAAATGGGTTTTTTCAAATTCAAAAACGCTTTTGCAAGTAAAATCCTTATCATCTTTTAAATGCAAAAGCGTAAAAGGGCGTTTATGCTCTTCCCCTTTATTAACAATAATTTCAAAAGAAAATGTATAAGTTATACTTAATAAAAATAAAAATAAAACCCTTATCATAAGCGTGATTATAGCAATATTATTTTACAAAAGCAAAAACACGCAAGAAACACTTCCAATCAAACACAAGCATAAAATAATCTTTTGTTTTACATCTAAGTTTGCACTTTCTATGATTTGAGCCTTTTTGAAAAAAACATAAATTAAAATTTTTAAATAAGCATAAAGCATAATCATAGAACTTAAAGCTATAGCAAATACAAGTACATAATAGCCTGAATTTAAAATAGAAGCTAAAATTAAAATTTTACCCCAAAAAATACCAAAAGGCGGAATACCTGCTATACACAAAATGAATATAGCTAACATTATAGACAATACTGGTCTTTGATCAAACAAACCTGAAAAACTCTCAAATGAACTTTTTTGAAATAAACTCAATATTAAAAAAATTCCATAATTTGCAAAAGCAAAAGATATCCAATACACAAACAAAGCAAAAATTGAAAGCAAATAAGAAGTCCCATCTCCTTGAGAACTCACACTCATACTAGAAACAATAACTGCTAATATAAAAGAAGAATGAGTAATAGAACTATATGCTAGCATTTTTTTCACATCTTTTTGGATTAAAGCTACTATACTTACAACAAGCATAGAAAAAATTGCTAGTAATGCTACTATGTATTCAAATTTTACTCCACCGCCTAAAGCAGAAAAAATTCTTAAAACTACTATTATCATAGCTATTTTTGGTACTATAGATATAAATGCTATAAAATTTGTATGCACTCCACAATACACATCTTTTAACCAAAAATGAAAAGGTGCAATAGAAAGTTTTACTCCAACAATAACTAAAAACATTACCCCAGCACAAAGCAAGATAGGATCTGAAATATATTCAGAATGCAATAGATTATCTAAATCCAAAGATTTTGTTTTTAAATATACAAAAGCACAAGCAAAGACAAAAAACCCAGCGCCTACCGCAGCTAAAGTAAAATACTTTATACTAGAGCTAATAGCATTATGAGTTCCTCTTAGTGCTATTAACGTATAAAGAGCTAAAGAAGAACCTTCTAAAGCTAGGAAAATTACAATTAAATTAGTGCTTGATATCATTAATATCAAAGAAGCAATCATAAATAAAAACAAGGAAAAAAACTCTGCCTTTTGCTCATCTTTATCCATTAATAAATAAAGCATTGAAAAAACTAAAATAACTATTTGAGCAAAAATTGCATAATTATCACTTACAAATAAACCAAAAAAGGCATGAGAATTATCTAAAACAAAGCCATTATAAAGCAATAAAAAACACAAAGCGCTAAATAAAGCTATAACACTTGCTCCTATATAAAAATTTCTAGAAAGTTTTTTAAATGCATCCAATAAAAGCAAAACAATAGCCCAAAAAAGCAATGATAACACAGGAAATAATAATACAAAATTGAATTTTTCTAAACTAAAGCCACTCATTAAAAACCTCTTATATCATCTATGATTTTTTGATTTTCTATTGCAATATTTCTTGTTTGCATAACTTCAAGAATGCTATTTACATTCAAAGCAATTTCATCAAGCATAGCACTTGGAGCTATCCCTAAATAAATTACCAAGGCACTTAAAATACTCAAAACAAAAATTTCACCTTTTTTTAATATTATTTTCTCTATTTTTTCTTCACTAGTGGCAAAAAACATATTTCTATAAATATTTAACATATAAATAGCCCCTAAAATAATCACACCACCTGCAAATAATGCATACCATAAATTCACACTTGCTATGCCTTGTAAAATTAAAAACTCACCTACAAAAGAAATAGTCAAAGGTAGAGAAATAGATGAAAATAATAACACCGCAAAGAAAAAGCTAAATAATGGAGCTGTTTTAGCTAAATTTTTATAAAAGTCTAAATCAAAAGTATGATATCTTTTATAAAGCATATAAGCAGCCAAAAACAAACCACCTGTTACTATACCATGTGCAAACATGTAAAATACAGAACCACTAACCCCATTATAAGTAAAAGTCACAATACCCAAAATCACCACACCCAAATGCGAAATTGAGCTATAAGCAATTAATTCTTTCAAATCTTTAGTTTTAAAAGCAATTAAAGCTGCATATAAAATTCCAACTATACATAAAATAGCAAGTAAAGAATAATAATGATTTAAAGTATCAGGTGTTAAAGGCAAGATAAATCTTAAAAATCCAAAAGGAGCCATTTTAAAACTAACAAGCATTACAGATACTAAAGTCGGACTTTTTGCATAAACTTTTGGCGCCCAAGTGTGGAAAGGAAACAAAGGACTTTTAATCGCAAAAGCGATAAAAAATCCTATAAAGATTAAATTTTGCACACTTTCAGGTATGAAAAATTCACTCTTATACCAAGCAAGTAAATCAAAACTCCAATACCCAAAACTTTGATAATACAAAAATCCTACATAAATAATAGCTAAAAGCATGAGCATAGAACCGCAAAATGCATAAATGAAAAATTTAATCCCTGCTTTATAATTATCTGAATATCTGCCTATTAAATAAATAAGAGGTATAAGAGAAAACTCCCAAAATACATAAAACAATAAAGCATCCAATGAAGCAAAAAGTCCTATAATACAAAATTGCAATAAAAATATACTTACAACAACACTTTTATCTTGAATATCCAAACATATAAAAGATAAAAAAATCATAATAGAACAAAGCAACATCAAGTAAAGCGCTATAGCATCTACACCGATATGAAAATTAACTATTAAAGAATTTAAACTAAACTCATAAGCTATACCATTATGATAATTAAACAATAAAAAAACATTAAAAACTAAAATCAAAAAGCTAACTAAAATAGCAAAAGACTTACTATCTTCTTTTTGCAAAAACAAAGCTATAAAAGCTGCAAAAAACGGAAATAACATTAATAAACTAAGCATTCTACACCGCCAACGCTAAACAAAATAAACATACAAAAGCCAACACTGCAATTCTTAAAACCAAAGAATAATCCTTACCTATACTAAGAGTCCTAGCAAAAGTTTTAAGGAAAAATGCAACACTATCTACCAAAGTATCTAAAATTTCTTTATCGCTTTTTCTTAAAAATTCA
The DNA here is from genome assembly GCF_024723595.1 of Campylobacter sp. LMG 7929. NCBI lineage: Bacteria > Pseudomonadati > Campylobacterota > Epsilonproteobacteria > Campylobacterales > Campylobacteraceae > Campylobacter > Campylobacter sp. LMG 7929. Next base: position 88,797 of record NZ_JANQCY010000005.1, read on the forward strand.
CAAAATAAAGCATATTTACTAACAATAAATTGATGATAAAACCTTGGTATATAGTATTCATTAAACAAAAGCTTATAAATACTTGTTTTAGAAAGTGATGGTTTAAACCAATTTTTCCAATAAGCCATGATAGCCAAAAGCACTCCAAGTACCGCAGCAGCACTTGCAAGCACCATAACTAAAGAATTTTGCCCATCAATAAAAGCTAAATTTTTACTTACAAACTCCATAAAGCTATGCTCAAAAAATCCTACAACAATAGCAAGCAAAGCCAAAGGACTCATCGCAAATAAAGCTATTTTACTAGCTTCATGAGGATGTTCTTCATGTCTTTTTGGAGTAAAAAATACAAGCATTAAAAGTCTAAAACTATAAAAAGCTGTCATAAAAGCTGCTATCAAAAGTACCAAGAAAATTCCATGATGATGACTTATAAAAGAAAATCCTAAAATTAAATCTTTAGAGAAAAATCCTGCAAAAGGATAAATTCCTGCCAAAGCCAAAGAGCCTATGAGCATTAAAATAGCACTAAAACGCATACTTTTATAAAGTCCACCCATCTTGCTAATATCAAGCTTATCATTCATCGCATGCATAACATTACCTGCACCTAAGAACAATAAAGATTTAAAAAATGCATGGGTTGCTAGATGAAATAAAGCTATAGCATAAGCCCCAAGACCTGCTGCTACAAACATATACCCAAGTTGAGAAAGCGTTGAATAAGCAATAATTCTCTTTAAGTCTTTAGCCACCATAGCCATAGAAGCGGCAAAAAGCGCTACAAAAGCTCCAAGTATAGCGATAAAATACCCTACTTCAGGGACTTGCAAATAAAGCTCTCCAGCACGAATCACCAAATAAACTCCAGCAGTAACCATAGTCGCAGCATGGATTAGTGCTGAAACTGGTGTAGGTCCTGCCATAGCATCAGCAAGCCAAGTATGGAAAGGAAATTGTGCTGATTTACCCATAGCACCTACAAAAAGCAAAACCGCTATTAAAATCAAAATCATATCATTTTCATGCCCTAAAGATAAAAGGGTAAAAAACTCATCGTATTTTAAAGAATTGAACTCTATATAAATTAAGAAAATTCCTAAAAGCAAAGCCAAATCTGCAATTCTATTCATGATAAATGCTTCATTAGCAGCAAAGGTATATTTTTCATTATGATACCAAAAACCTATCAAAAGCCATGAGCAAAGTCCAACGCCCTCCCAACCTATGAAAAGTCCTAAGAAATTATCACTCATAATCAAGAACATCATAGAAAAAACAAAAAGTCCTAAATAACTAAAATAGCGATTAAACCCTTCATCGTGTTCCATATAAAATATACTATATAAATGCACAAAAGTAGCAACTATGCTTACTACATTCATCATAATTAAAGTAATAGAGTCTATTTTAAAACCAAAACTAACATCTACCAAAGATATCCAAGTACCAAGTTCAAAATTAAAATGCACTCCATTGCTTAATAAAATAATTGAAGCAAGTGCCGAAAAAGCTATAAGCAAAGAAGCTAAATAACCTAAAATAATTTTCTTAGCACTAAAAGCAAAAATACCTAAAACAATAGCTGAAACTAAAGGAGAAAAAAGCGCAATTAAAGCTAAATTTTGCATTTTAACTCTCCTTTTTCAGCTAAAGAACTAAGCTCTAGTGTTCCTGTTTTTCTATACCATAAAACACAAAGTGCTATCCCAACAGCTACCTCACAAGCTGCAACCCCCATTACAAATAAAGCAAAAATTTGTCCTTCAATATCTTTATGAGAAACTCCTGCTGTAACTAAAGCTAAATTAGCAGCGTTTAATAAAATTTCACTTGAAATAAAAAGCATAATTAAATTTTGGCGTTTTATAATACCTATTAGACCAATGATAAACATCAAAATAGCCACAATGTAGTATTTTTCTAACATCATTGCTCATCCTTTTTTATATTTTTTTGAGTAAGTGCTATAGCGCAAATTAAAGCTATTAAAAGTAAAATTGCCATAAATTCAAAAGCAAGCATGTATTTTGTAAATAAAGTAAAACCTATTTGCTGAGTTGAATCAAGATCATAAACTTCACTAGTTTCATTTAAACCAAAGTTATAGCCCATAATAATACTAATTAACAAAATAGCACTAAAAACCACAGCAAAAATAAATACTCTTTTACCTTTTAGACTTTCCTTTACTTTTATCGAAGCATCAAAAAACATCATAGCAAAACTATAAAGACCTAAAATAGCCCCGCTATAAACGATAATTTGAATTGCTCCAATAAATTCAGCATTAAGTAAAAAATAAAATCCGCTCAAAAAAACCATAGCCGCAGCCAAAGAACTAATAGCATAAAGCACACTAGTACTTAAAACGCTAATTAGAAAAAATCCCAATACCAAAACACTTAACAAACAAAAAGCTATCGTTTCAAACATTTTCTTCCTTTGGGGTATCTTGCTGTCTTTGCAAATCTATCTCATAATAATTTGGAGTTTTCTTTACTAAATCATCAGCATCTTTTCTTAAACTACCACTTCCTTCAAATACCACTTGATTTTTAAGCTCATCAATAGGAGTTAAAAAATCTTGCTTTTGACCAAAATACGATCTTTGCTCTGCTGCATTTTCATACTCTTTACCATGTACAATAGCAAGTTCAGGACAAACATCAGCACAAAAGCCACAATAAATACAACGTCCTAAATTGATACTATAATTTTCAACCTTTTTACGTCCATCTTCGCTTAAACTTGTTTCCATTCTTATGCAATTGCTAATGCAAATTTTTTCGCACAAGCCACAACCAATACAACATTCATTTTCACTTTCAATAAAACGCATCAAACGATGTACCGCACGGTAGCGATTATCTAAAGCAACTTTTTCCATAGGGTATTTAATCGTTGCACTATTATTTTTTTTAAACATTTCTCTTAATACGACAAATAAACCTACAAAAAGCTCTGTATTTAAAGAACGCTTGATTACTTGTATGAATTTTTCATAAGCATTTTGAGGATTTTTACGCTCAAAATCTACTTTAAAATAACCTTTTTTCATTGTTTTTCCTATATCACAAGCACTAAAGCACTAATTAATAAATTTAAAACCGCTAAAGGAATTAAAACCAAATAACACATTCTCATTACTTGATCAGGACGCAGTTGCGGAAAAGCCCCTCTAGCCCAAAAATACCAAAAGAACACAAAAGAGACTTTCAAAAGCATCATAATAGCCCCTGGTATAATCCAAAAATCATTAAATCCACCCAAAAATAAAAGCGATATCATAATCGCTCCGGTGATCATAGCTGTATATTCTCCGATAAAAAACATACCCCATCTAAGCCCACTATATTCGGTGCCATAACCTGAAACAAGTTCAGTTTCGTTTTCACTTAAACAAAGTGGAGTTCTATTAGTTTCTATAAAAATGGCTATTACAAATAAAATAAAAGCTAAAGGTTGTTTAAAAATAAGCCAAGAAAGTATGCCTTCACTTTGATAGTTATTAATATCTACTAAAGATAAAGAGCCAACAAGCATTACAACACATACCAAAGAAAGTCCTGCAACGCTCTCATAAGAGATAATAGAAACAAGCCCTCTTGCCCCGCCTAACAATGACCATTTATTATTACTAGCCAAGCCTCCTAAAAAAATCGCATAAAAACTAACCCCGCCCATACCTATGACAAATAACAAGGCCACATTAATATCAGCGATAATAGGGCGAATCACTCTACCAAATAAAGTAAATTCAGGAAAAATAGGTATAGCTGCAATTGCTACAAAAGCACAAATTGCCGCAATCAATGGAGCGATTAAAAACACCACTTTTTGAGCATAAGTTGGCACTATATCTTCTTTAGTGAAAAGCTTAATCATATCAGCAACTACTTGAAGCAATCCAAAAGGACCTACCATATCAGGCCCTAAACGACGATGAAATAAAGCCAAAGCCTTTCTTTCAAGATAAGTTGCCAAGCCTGCTAAAGTAGCAAAAATAGCTATAACAAGTACGCATTTAATAATTGTTTCTATAATAAAAAAAGTAATATCACTCATATTTTAGCTCCTGCTTTTTCAAGCCAAACTTTTGCATATCGAGTATTATTAAATAAAGATTTAAAATCAATCTTACTATCATAATCCCCAAAATACGCGCCATTCTCTAAAGATTCATCACATTTTACACTTATAGCAATTTGAGTTTTTTCATTTTTTAAAACAACACTATCATCTTGGTTTAAATCAAATTTTTGCATTAAATCAAGTGATAAAAATAAAGCTCCAACCTCATTAAAAGCTCTATTGCTAAGCTTTGAAAACTGATGAATACGATTTGCATAATATAAGGTCAAATTTCCTTCATTTTGTTCTTTGATTTCTTGAGTATTTAATGTTTTTTCAAACTCAAAATGAGAAAAATCAAGCTCATAGCCTCTATGATTTGCCCCACCATTATCATAATGATTTTCCAACTCATCAAAATCAATTGCCATAAAGCCTTTATTTTGTGGTAAAAATTTAGTATAGTTGATTGTAAATTCCTCATCAAAACCTAAAGCATTTGCTAAATCATTTAAAAAATAACCTTTAAATTCTAAAGCTGCATTCGTAGGAACTAATCTTTTGTCATAATTTACAAAGCTACCTTCTTGTTGATTTAAACTAGAACTTGCAAGATCAAAATGCCCATCATAAGAAAAAGTAAAATCGCCTTTTTCGTTATAACCTAGTGTTTTTCCCGCTTGAAAATCTTGACTTAAATCACAAATTAAACTCACGCCTAAAGTATTGGTACAAGTTGGATTTAAAAAGACTTTAAAATCAGTATATTTTTGCACCAAAGCACAAAGTTTTGCTAGCTTTACACTTTGCTCATCATAGTAAAAATCACTTCCTATAATAAGTGTAAATTTTTGCTTTTTTGCGAGCAAAGTTTCTAAAATATCCTCATCTATACCAAGATTTTTCGCATAATTTGATCTTTGCACTTCTATGCTTTTTTTAATTTTTTTAGGCACAAGTTTTTTAACTTCTTCTATAATAGTTGCACCATTTTCATTTTGCTTTTCTATCTTTTCAATAACTTCTTCATTAATAGTTTCTTCTATTTCTTTAGTGCCTTGGTAATACGCATTTTCTAATGTATTTTTAAAATCTTGTGGAAACTCTTTAGCAAATTTTTGCAAGATAAACAATAAAATATTTTCATTATCTTTAATATCATGATTAATCTGCAAGAAATTTTTAGAATATTTATCCACACCTTTATCTTTTATAGGATGAAAATATAGCCCTGCACCTTTATTCATCACTAAAGCATTATTAACTTTATATCCTAGCGTTGGCGCATCATAGCGTAAAAATGAACCTACAATGATTAAAAAATCACTTTGAGTAATATCATCTGTATTTGCATTATACATTGCATTTGCATTTTGATAAAAACAAGCTAGGAAATCTTGGAATTTTTTAGCTTCATGGTTTATAAGGTTAAGATTAAATTTTTTACTTAAATTTTGCAAGATTAAAGCTTCTTCATTGGTAATAAAACTATTAAATAAAATATTTTTTATTTCATCATTTTTTATCATATTTACTAGTTTTTCAAAAGCTTTTTCATCTTTACCTTGAACTTCATTTTGGGTATTAAAACCATATCTTGCAGCTTTATTTAGCGTAGCAAAAGCAAAATCATTACTCACTCTATAAATTTTTTCTTTTTGATTATTAATACTAGTTTGTTTAATATCATAATACATCAACTCACAATCACTTGAATGTGGATTGCTAGCTGGAATTTTCTTTAATTCCCAAGCATTAGATGTATATTGAAAAGCCGAACCCACCAAGGCTCCTGTTGGACATACACTTGTACATTCTCCGCAAAAAGAACAATCAAGTATATCACCACTACTTGGCGCAATTAAACTCTTTTGAAATTTAGTCCAAATCGCTAGCGCGTCTTTACTCATACTCTCTTTAAAACTTGCATCGGGCGCGTTTGCTCCTCTTGGAGTAGTTTTTAAAGCACTTTCACCTATTTTATCTTTACAAACTGTGATACATCTTTCACACACTATACATAAGGCTGGATCATAATTAATCTCGCCCCATTTTTTATGTTCTTTATGGGTATCTTTAATCCAATAATTTTGCACATTTACTCTTGTTTTGTGTGTAAAGTTTTGAAGCTCGCATTCGCCAGATTTATCACATACCCCGCATTGTAAAGGGTGGTTGATACAATATGCTTGCATGATAGCATTGCGTTCATCCCATAAATTTGGCAAATCACTCTCTACTACCATACCTTCTTTAACTTTAGTATTACAAGAATAAACCTTTTTACCATCAGCTTCTACCATACACATACGACATGCAAGTGTTGGAGAACAACCATTTAAATAACAAATTGCAGGAATGAAAATATCATTTTTTCTTGCGACATTTAAGATATACTCACCCTCATTTGCCTCACATTCTATACCATTAATGATAACTTTCATTTTATAACCTTAACTTGAGCTTTTGAAAAAGCAAAACCAGCGCTTTCATAATCAAACAAAGCCACCGTGCCTTTTAAATCATGATTGATTTTTACTATAGTTGTAAATTCTTGAGTGTTTATTTTTAAATTAATTTTATCCTCATCCTTAACCTTGGCAATCAAAGCAAAAGATGAAGAACAATGCAAATTTTTATCCTCTAAAGGTGCTTGCATGATGATAGTTCCGTCAAAATTATCAAGTTCTAAAAGTTCACTAAAAGAATTTTGTATTGACAAATTTTCTTCATTTTCATTAGAACAAATCAATAAAAGTTCAAATTTATGACAAAGTTTTTCTAAAAAATACTTAATATTTTCAAAGTCTTTATGTTGGTATAAATTTTCATCAAAAATAATACACTTTGCTTCTTTTAAAAACTCCAAAATCTCTAAAGCCTCTTCTTCGCCAAAGCAAGATTCAGCACTTAAATAACCCTCATCAAGCTCGTTAAATTCAGTATCCAAACTCATCTTACAAAGCAATGCAAGTACAAAAGATACACTCGCAATCTCACATTTATAAAAGCTTGCTTTTAAATTTTTATCTTCTAAACAGGAAATATTGTAATTTTTACTTTTGTTAAGTTTAGCACAAAGTGAAGGATTTTTTAAAGAAAGTAAATCCACAAAACACAAAGCATTTAAGCCTTCTTGATATTTTGCTAATTTCATTGTCCTACCTTTTTAAAAACTATAGTCCAATCTACTTGATTAAATTTTAAAGAATTTAAAAGTTCACAATTTTGCTCTTTTATGAAAGCAAAACTTTTTTCTACATTAGAAAAATCTCCTATTTCAAACAAAACCACCAAAACTTCACCCATATAAGCATTTTGAATGATTTGTTCTAAATCCTTAAACAAATCTTGACTTTTTCTTAAATCCACGCGTCTCATCGGTCTATCTCACCTAAAACTATATTAATACTCCCTAAAATCGCCACCGCATCAGCCAAATATGACCCTACAAGCATTTCTTCTAAAAACGCACAGTGAAAAAAACTTGGAGTTCTAGCTCTTAATCTATATGGCCTACCGCTACCATCTGAGTGAATAAAAAACCCAAGTTCGCCTTTTGGACTTTCAGTTGGTACATACACCTCTCCTTTTGGTGGTTTTAAGCCTTGGGTTACTAGGACAAAATGTTGCATAAGCGAATAATTTTGTGTCATGATTTGCTCTTTTGAAGCACTTACATACTCAGGATGATTGCATAAAATTTCAGGCGGAGTATCTTGATAAAGCTTAGCACATTGAACTAAAATTTTTAAACTTTCTCTAAATTCTTGCATATAAACTTTATATCTTGCATAAGAATCACCCATTTTAGCCACAGGTACGCCAAAATCTACCTCATCATAAAGCAAATAAGGTTCTTCTTTTCTAACATCATAAGCAATCCCGCTTCCTCTTAGCATAACCCCGCTACAACCCCAACTTAGCGCTTGTTCTTTACTTACCACTCCTACATTTTCAGTTCTTGCACGCCAAATTCTATTATCATCAAGCAAGGCTTCATAATCTTTTATATCATTTGGAAATTTATTGCAAAATGCCAAAAGCTCATCTAAAAAACCTTCAGGTAAATCAAGCATTACCCCGCCTATTCTCATAGATGAATGTGTAAGTCTTGCCCCACAATATTTTTCTATTAGATCAAGCACATATTCACGCTCTCTAAAGCAATATAAAAATACTGTCATCGCACCAATATCAAGAGCATGTGTAGCAAGCCATAGCAAATGCGAAGCAATGCGGTTTAACTCAAGCAAAATCATCCTTATCACACTTGCTCTGCGTGGAATTTCCAAACCACAAAGTTTTTCCACAGCAGCTACATAGGCATAATTATTTGCACTAGCTGCGATATAATCCATTCTATCGGTAGTTGGGATAAACTCTTGATAGATCATATTTTCAGCCATTTTTTCCATACCACGATGCATATAGCCTATGCAAGGAGCAGCCTTGGTGATTTCTTCTCCATCAAGTTCTAAAATAAGGCGTAAATTTCCATGAGCGCTAGGGTGTTGGGGACCAAGATTTACTATCATAGTACCATCTTCACGCTCAAAGCTTATATTTTCATAATAAGGTTTTAATTTAGTAGAAATTTGCATTTTATCTTCTCTTATCTAAAATTTTTATTTGCGTTCTTTTAGCTTTTTTCACAAAAGGCACGCCACCTTCTTCTTGATATTCTTGTAGATATTTATCTTCTCTTGGGGCTTCGCCTTTACCAACCTCATGATAAATTCTGCTAAAGTTTAGCGTGTCTTTTTCATCTACAAAACCTGGATCTCTATTTTCCTCACCTACAACCTCGCGGTATTCTTTTCCAAAAATTTTATCTATCTCATACCATTTAGCAAATTCATCACCATGCAAAGGATAGCTTTTTAAAAAAGGATGTCCATACCAATCATCAGGCATTAAAAGTCTTTTTAAATTCGGATGATTGATGATGAAAATCCCAAACATATCATATATTTCTCTCTCACACCAGTTAGCACCCTTAAAAACACTCATAACACTTTGAAGTTTTTCTTTTAAACCAACGAAAGTCTTTACTCTCACTCTTAAATTTTTCTCCATATTTAAAAGCTGATAATATACTTCAAAACCTTGTTTTTGAGCAACAAAATCAATCGCACTTGCATCAGTAAAACAACTATAACCTAAATTTTTAAGCTTGCTAAGAATAGCAACATTATCATCTTTGTTTATCTCAATCACCCAAAAATCAAGCTCTATAAAAGAATTTTTTAACTCAAATTCTTGGCTTAAGATTTGATGATCACCCTCAAAAGCACTACTCTCTGTGCTTAGTTTTTTAGTTGCAGGTGCATGGTAAAATCTATCTTCATAATAATTTTTTAGCTGAGCATTTTTCTTATCGCTATATTTTCTCATCATATAAGCCTTTTTGGAGCTATTTTTCTGCTTGCTTTTTCTTTACGAATTCTTTTTTGCAAAATCATCAAAGCAAATTGAAAAGTTTCAGGGCGTGGGGCACAGCCTGGCACATAAATATCAACAGGAATGATTCTATCTACCCCTTGAACAGTAGAATAGGTATTAAACATACCGCCGGTATTTGCACAAGAACCCATAGAAATAACCCATTTAGGATCAGGCATTTGATCATAAAGTCTTCTTGTAAATTCAGCATGTTTTTTGCTTAAAGTACCCGCTATAATCATTACCTCAGATTGTCTTGGACTTGCTCTAAAAATCGTTCCAAATCTATCAAAATCATATCTTGCACCACCTGCTGCCATCATTTCAATAGCACAACAGGCAAGCCCATAAGATAGTGCCCATAAAGAATTACTCCTACCCCATTGCACTAACTTATCAACCGTAGTTAAAACAACTGGTGCATTGCTCATTTTTTGATACTCTGCCATGCGAATGCTCCTTTTTTATAAGCGTATAAAAAACCTATTGCAAGCAATAAAATAAAAACAAATACTTCTACTAAGGCAAATAAAGATAGGCCATAATTTGAAAGCTCTGCGGTTAAATCTTTAAAAATTACCGCCCAAGGAAACAAAAACACCACTTCAATATCAAGCAAAATAAAAATCAAAGCAAAAACAAAGAATTGAGAATTAATTTTGTTTGCTTGCTTAGAAGCCATAGGCCCACACTCATAAATCCCAAGTCCTAGTTTTTTTCTATTATGAGAGGCGAGTTTGGATCCTATTTTAGAAGAAATGTACACCAAAGTAAAAAATATAACACTTGCAATAACAAGCATTGCAAAGATGCCAAAGTATTGATGCTCTATAGTTGCGTGCGTCATAATAAACCTTTTATTCAAGCATAATTAAAATTTATTTTACTTTAACTTAGCTATATAAAAACTTATTATCAAAAAAATAATTTTTTAGGTATTTCAAAATGAAACAATTTTTATCTTTATTATAAAAACACTTTTTTATGGCATATATCTTGCAAGATTTTTTCTTGATGAGAAATAAATATATAAGTAATATCATGCATTTTTTGAAAAGTGTGCAAATAGTTTAAAATTTTATAAGCAGTTACTACATCAAGCGCTGCTGTGATTTCATCTAAAATAAGCAATTTTGGCCTTAAAAGCAAAGCTCTAATCAAACCTAATCTTTGGCTTTGACCACCACTTAGCTTAGAGGGTTTTAAATTTAAAATATCTTTTTCAAGCTCAAAAGCATCAAAAAGCTTAAAAAGCTCTTCAAAATCGGGCTTAAGTTTAAAATTTTCATACACATCAAGTAAAAGTCTTTTAGCGCTTTTGTAGGGATTTAAAGCTAGCTTTTGATCTTGGAAAATATATTGAATTTTTTGGCGTAATTTTCTTTGAGTATTAAAATCTAAATTTAATATACTTTCATTTTCAAACAAAACTTCTCCAGTATTTGCGCGTTCAAGCATACAAAGAATTTTAGCTAGAGTGCTTTTGCCACTGCCACTTTCCCCACAAAGCAATAAATTCTCATTTTGTTTTAAAGAAAAACTCACATCTTTAAAAACAAAAATTTCTTCTTCTTTTAAATACCAGTGTTTTTTAATTTTATAAGATTTGCTTAAATTTTTAACTTCTAAAAACATTTTCATTCTCAAAACAATTTAACAATTCTTTAGCAAAAACACCTTTTGGATTGCTTAAAAACTTTTTCATAGGCATTTGATAAAGTAAAGTTTTATCTTCTATGATAGCTACCTCATCGCAAAGCTCTTTAGCTAAATTTATATCATGCGTGATGAAAATGAGATTTTTAAATTCTGCTTTTAACTCTTTTAAAATAGTGATGATTTTTTCTTCATTAGCTCTATCAAGTGAGCTTGTAATCTCATCACACAATAAATACTTAGCCTCGCTTAGTAAAGCTAGAGCTATTTGAATGCGTCTTGCCATACCACCACTTAACTGATATATAAAAGAATGCCACAAAAGATCATGATTTTTAAGCCCTAAACACTCAAAATAATAAAAGGCTTTTTCTTTAATCTCTTTTGTGCTTAAATTAGTATGAGTTTTTAAAACTATATTAAAATAACTCCCTATATCAACAAGAGGATAAAAACTCCCATAAACATCTTGAAAAAGCAAATTTACCTTAGCTCTTAATGCATTTAGCTCTTTTTCTTTTAAATTTAAAATATCTTTTTGATCTATCTGAAATTTTTGTGCATTGAGTTTATAGTGTTTATCAAAAAGCTTAATCATACTTTTTAAAAGCAAGCTTTTTCCTGCTCCACTTTTACCCATGATAGCCAAAGCTTTGCCATCTTCTAAATTAAGATTTACATCCTTTAGTAAGATTTTATCTTTAAAACTAAGGTTAAGATTTGAAATTTCTATCATGCTTTAATCTCTTCTTGTAAATCATTACCCAAAGCAAGCAAAGGCAAGATAAGCATAAGTATAAAGGCTACTGGAAAAACTATCATCCACCAAAATCCTAAAAACACGGCCTTGCTTGCTTCATTTAGCATATTTCCTAAACTTGGAGTCCAAAGCTCTACACCCAAGCCAAAAAAACTCAAAGTGGCTTCACTTGTAATAGCATGAGCAATATTTAAAACAAAAAGCACAAAAAGCAAATTCCAACAAGCAGGCAAAAGCTCACTAAATAAAGCTTTCATCTTGCTAGAACCTAAAATGATAGCATTTTGATAAAACTCAAGTTTTTGAAATTTATTCAGTTGAGTATCAAGCACTTTTGCCACAAAAGCAAAATGCCCCAAAGCGATGATAAAAATCATACTCCACAAAGATCCCGCCAAAAAGCTTTGAAAAAACATAATCACAAGCAAAGAAGGTAGTGCTAAAAGCATATCAAGCACCCTAGCAAAAAAAGCATAAGCAAAAAATCTTGTTAAAAACACATAAACACAAGCAAAAAGTACGCTAAAAAATGCTGCCATTACCCCTACAAACAAAGAAACACGCAAGGCATATAAAATACGTGTAAAAACATCTCTACCAAGCAAATCTGTGCCAAAAATATGACTTAAATTTGGGGCTATTTTAGCCTTGCTTAAATCTACTAAATTTGGATCATAAGAACTTATTAAAGGTGCAAAAAGTGCTAAAATAAAACTTAGCAAAATCATCATCACACAAAACTTACGCATTAGCAAACCTTGGATTAATCATCTTGCAAATTATTTCTACGATCAAATTTACAAGCACCACCACCAAAATGCTAAAAATCACCACAGCTAGCACCACAGGATAATCTTTAAACAATATGCTTTTAATCACCAAATTTCCCACACCCTCATAAGAAAACACGCTTTCTACTATATAAGTTCCCATTAAAAAACTCACAAAAGAAGCACCAAAATACGCAAGTATAGAACCAAAAGCATCTTTTAACACAAAGTGCAAATAAATTCTTGTTTTGCTAAGCCCTCTTGCAAAAGCACTTTCTATAAAGCTTTGATTTAAACTATCAATCAAACTTGTCCTTATAAAACGCACAAAAACAGCTAAATGTGAAAGCACTAAAGCACATACTGGTAAAAACAAATGCCACAAACGATTAAGCACATCATCTTCAAAACCAATATCAGCAATAGCCGAACTTGGAAAAAGCTTAAAAAATACAGCAAAAACTAAAATAAGCATTAACGATAAAGAAAAAGCAGGCAAAGCAAAAAAACTCATCGTTAAAAAAGTGATAAATTTATCTAAAAAGCTATCTTTATAAAGAACACAAAAAAGTGCTAAAACCAAAGATAACACAAAAAGCACCAAAAAAGCTAAACTCCCCAGTATGATGGTATAGAGAAGTTTTTCTTTTAAAATTTCACTAACCTTTTCTCCGCTGATTAAAGAGTAGGAAAAGTCGCCTTTCATAGCATTAAAAAGCCAATTTTCATACTGCTCTAATAAGGGCTTGTCTAAATTTAAATTACGCTCGATTTGCTCTTTTATTTTAAGGCTAGTACCTTGAGGCACACTAGCAAAAACCACGCTTCCTTTAGCATGATAAATCATCACAAAACATAAAAAACTTGCAAAAATCATCAAGAAAAACGCCCATAAAAGGCGTTTAAAAATGAGTTTTAGCACTAATTTTTGCTCCACTCATAAGCATTCCAAGTAAAACCTACCCCATGATGACCTAAAATATGAGGTTTTATACCTTGGATATTTTTAGCAAAAACTAAAGGATAATCAATATAAGCTATAAATAAAAACGCAGGATCTTTATATAAAGCATCGATAAATTCTTTATAGTGTTTTTTTCTTTCATTTACATCAAGTGAATTTCTAGCCTTTGTTAAAGCCTCATCAACTTTAGCATTTTGATAATGGCCAAAATTCCATCCACTTGAGTTTAAAGCACTATCTTGAGAGCTTGCAAAAACTCTAAAGGTATGAAAATCAGGATCATAAGGACTACCCCAACCCACCAAAAAGCTATCAATTTTCGTATAATCAAAACTTCCACTTGGCTTAGCTACCGCTTTTGCTTTTATGCCAAGCTTTAAAAACTCACTTTGTAAGATATTTACCAAAGCTATTCTTAGTGGATCTTCACTCATAGCATACATTTCAAAGCTAAATTCTTTGCCATCTTTTTCTAAAATTCCATTTTTATTTTTTACAAAACCTGCTTTTGCTAAAAGCTCATTTGCTTTTTTTACATCATAAGCATAGCTTGCAAATTCTTTAGGATTTGCCCATGATTTTTCTAAAGGATGATTTGCTACTTTTCCAAAAGAATGCAAAAGTGAATTTATAATAGCTTGTTTATCGATAGCATAATTTAGTGCTAAACGCACATTTTGATCTTTTAAAAACTCATGATTAAGATTAAACATCAAAGCACGATAATCAGCCGAAGGCTCTATAAGCATTTTAAAGTTTTTATCATTTGCAAAATTTGAAGCTAGAGCAAAATCAACCAAAGCCACATCAATAGAACCATTTTTAAGCTCAATAGCACTAATACTTGGATCTTTAATGTGTTTTAGTATGAGTTTTGGTGTTTTTACTTTAGCTAAATGATAATTTTCATTTGCTTCTAAGATCATGTATTGACCTTGTTTCCATTGCTTTAGCTTATATGGTCCTGTTCCTATAGGCATTTGGTTAAATTTAGTGGTATTTAAATTTTCTTTTTCAAGTAAGTGTTTTGGTAAAATCCCTACACTCAAAGCATCTAAAAATGCAGGAAAAGGCTTTGAAAGTGTGATAAACAAGTGATAATCATCGATGATTTTTACTTCCTTAACTGCGTCAAAATTTACTTTTGAAGGTGAATTTAGCTTCTCATCTTTTAAAGCATTTATACTAAATTCCACATCTTTAGCGCTAAATTTAGTCCCATCATGCCACAACACATCATCTCTTAAAGTAAATTCATAAACAAGCCCATCTTTGCTAACTTTCCAAGAACTAGCAAGATCAGGCGCTAATTTCATATTCTCATCAAAGCGTGTAAGCCCTGAAAACACAAGAGCAATTGCCACATCATGATCTTCACTAAAAAGCGGATTTACACGCTCTGGTTCATTTTCCACTGCTATAACAATCGTATCTTTTGGCGTGATAGCAAAAAGATTTAAAGCACAAAAAAGCATGATAAAAAATCTCAACATAAAAAGCCTTTCTTATAAAATAAAGTGAAATTATAACGCTTTTTAATCATAAGCTTTGGTAAAAATTTCATTTTTATCATCAAATAAAAGTTGCAAATACCTCTCATACTGCTTTAGTATATCTACGATGATTTCTTGCTCGTTTAAATACTCTATATTATAACCATTACGCGAATCAGCAAAGAAAGTCTGTGGCTCAAAAATAAATTCTTTAGAATAAGTTGGCATAAATTTATCATCGATTATGCTTTGACTTGCTTGTTTTTTTACCACTTGCACTCCATAGATAAAATCTTTTGCAAATTCTTTTTTTATAATCAAACTTATGCTTGATTTTTTTTGAACAATTTGTGTTTTTAAGCCATAGTTTTTTAGACTTTGATCAAGCAACTCCATAGCATTTTTAACTTTAGTATTTAAGAAATTTTGTATGTCTTGTTCTTTACTTTGTTTTAAAATTCTAGCTAGTCTTTCTTGCCAAAATTCCCCTGAAAAATACACACTACTTTGACTAAGCTTAGTTAAAGAGTAATTTACATCTACGATTAAACCTTTAAGCAGTGAAAAACACATCAAACAAAGCAAAAAAGCAAAAGGTAAAGCCACTATCATAGTGATACTTAAAATCGCCCCCAAACCACCTGAATACAGCAAAGAAGTAGCTAAAAGTGCAAGTACAAAACCCCAAAGGATATTTTGCCATTTGTATGGCTCATGAGCCCCACCACTGCTTAAAGAATTTAACACAAATATCCCGCTATCTGCTGAAGTGATGAAAAACAAAGCTAAAACCAAAAGCGCAAGCAAAGAGCTAAAATAAGAAAAAGAAAAATTTTGTAAAAAATAAAAAAGCAAGCTTTCGGGTGCTGAAGTAAAAGGGCTTAAGATATCATTGAAATTTAAAGCACTATTACCAAAAATGCTAAACCAAAGTATATTAAAACTAGTAGGCACTACAAGCACACCAAAGATAAATTCCCTTATCGTTCTACCACGAGAAATTTTAGCGATGAAAAAGCCTACAAAAGGCGCCCAACTAAGCCACCAAGCCCAATAATAAATAGTCCAGTTATTAAACCATTCTATATGTTCTTTTTCATAATAATAAGTCTTAAAGCTCAAAGAAATTAAATTTTGCAAATAATTGCCAATATTAGAGCTAAATTGTGAAAGGATTTGAATGGTGTTGGTTGAAAAAAGCACAAAAAGCATTAAACACACTGCAAAAACCAAATTTGCCTCGCTTAAAATTTTTAAGCCCTTTGTCAAACCGCTAATCGATGAAAGCGTAGCTAAAGAAATGATGATGATTATAATCACGCTTTGTTCTAAAAAGCTTTGTTCGTTTAAAATGCCTAAATTTAAAAAGCCAGCATTAAGCTGAGAAGCACTATAACCAAGTGTGGTACTAATGCCAAAAACCGTGACAATCAAAGCTAGCATATCGACTAAATTTCCCCAAAAGCCATAAATTTTGTCTTTAAGCAAAGGGTAAAAAGCGCTACGCAAACTAAGAGGCATTTTATATCTAAAACCAAAATACGCCATAGCCAAAGCACACACCCCATAAATAGCCCATGGGTGAATTCCCCAGTGGAAGATAGTATGTAGCATAGCTTCTTCATCGCTTGTTTGCAAGGCTTTTTTATGTATGAGAGGTTCAGCCACACCAAAATACATAAGCCCCACACCCATACCCGTAGCAAAAAGCATAGCAAGCCATGAAGTGAATTTAAAATGAGGTTTTTCATCATCATCGCCGAGCTTGATATCGCCAAATTTTGAAAGAGCAAGTGCTAGCATAAAACACACAAAAAAACTCACGCTTAATATATAAAACCATGAAAAATTTGAAAAAATTCCACTTTTAATATGATTGATAAAATCATTTGTAAGCTTAGGCAAGAAAATACAACTAAGACTTAAGATGATTATAATGCTAATGCTTGGGATAAAAACTGATTTTTTAAAACTTGTCTTTAGCATGGTACTCCTTTTTTGGATAATTTTCATTATACCATAAGCTAAATTCCAAAATATCTTATATAAAAATATATACCATTTTCTCAATAAATAAAGATATATCTTTTAGTTTCTCTTCGTATAGATAAAATAAAAAATTTGCAAACATAATTAACAATACACTCACATTAAACCCGTAGAGAAATTTTTTATTATGTTGAAAATCATGCGATAATGAAATTTTTAAAAGAAATGCGAATAAAGCATAAAGAGTATTTCCCATAAATAAAGCTATAAATGACATAACAAAAATCAGTCTATATATGCTTGATTTATCTATATTTGAAAAAACAGAATTTGAAAAAACCAAACCACTTACAAAAGTTAAAACAATAGAAGCAAAAATACCTAAAATAGTGATATATTGAGTTTGTTGCTTGCTAAGGTTGTCTTTTATATTATTGTAGTTTTTATAAAGCTCATTATATTCATCTTTTATCTTTTTTATTTTACCATCAGAATCTTGTAATCTGACACACTCTAAATTAATATGATCATAAAAATCTTTAATTTTTTCTTTAATACACTTATCGCAATTTTTATCATCTAATTTTTCCTCAAGCATTCTCACATTTTGAGCTAATGTCATCAAATCTTGTTCTCTGTCGCTTTTTGTAATATTTAATATTATCGTCGTAAGCTCTGAATACTTATGCTTATATTCTGTTTTATAAATTGCGATTAACTTTTCTACAATGTCATCACAACTACTTTCTAAGCTTTGCTCATTATATATTTTTTCTATAATTACTTTTAGTTCCTTATGTTCTTCTTTAAAATTCATTTTTGGCTTCTTGTTTTATTAATTTCTTATCGATAATTTCCTTTTTATTTTCTTTAAAACTCTGCTCCCATGCTCCACCTTTTCTATGACTTTTTTCAACAAGAATCCAATAAGATTGTTTATTACATTTTTTAATCGAATCATTAATTGTATCCAATTCATCATTGTCAAGATTTAATTGAATTTCTTCATTAGGCTTATCTATAGAATTAGCTCCATAATTTCTGTATTCACAATAAACATCTCTAGCAACAGGGCCATACTTCCAAGCTTCAAAATCATCATTAATAAGATGTTTATCAAATTTTTTAATATAATCAAGTTCCGTAAAATATAAAGTTTTTTGTAGTTCTAAATTACTCAAATCTTTATCTGATTTATAAAGAATATATTTTGCTAAATCTAAAGCATTAACCATTGTTACTCCTTTAGTTTGTTTTATTAATCATATCAACATATAAAATCCTAATCAATTGTTTAAAGTATATCATATATAAATTTAAACACCTATTATTATTATTTTATTTCATCTTGAATTATTGTTTTTTCCATTTTTATATTTTTCAACTTGGCACTATGGAGTTTTTACGTGCGGTTTTTTGGAGTGAGAATATCACTAAAGCTACAAGTATAAAATACACCACCGATAAACTAAGCAATAAAAGGTAAGTAGCATTGCTGTCTTTTTCTAAAAAGCTTCCAAACACAGGAAGCATTAAACTAGGTTTTGCAAGTAGTGCAAAAATGCAAACTATATAAGAAATACCAATGATGATTTTTCTTATAATTTCTTGCTTATCATCAAGTAAAATAAATTTCAATACAAAAAATACAAAAAGACTTATAATAGCAATATGTGTATACAAAGCTACAAAATCTAAAAAATTAAAAATCACATAAAAAAAGCTAACAAAAATATATAAATTAGTAAAAATATTGAAAGAAAGTATCGGTAAAACTATAAATAACAAAATCAATATATAAACAAAATTGTTTTTTATAAATTCATCTAGCTTGCCACTTTCTTTGTTTATATTTAAACCAAAGATATTATAAGTCGTTTTATTGTGTTCTTTAAAGATATAGCTTTCGTTAGTATCTACTTGAACGATGTGATATTTTGCATGATTTTCTATGCTGGGTTGTTTAAATTTATCAAGTACAAAATAAAAAACACTAAAAAGCATGATGATGATAAGTAGATTATGAAATACCTTTAGCAAGTCTGTATGATGATCACAAAGCTTGCGATAAAAAACAAGTTGCCATTTGTCTATCCATTCTTTAGAAAACATCTTGGGCTTTTTCTCTTCTAGTTCTATCTCTTTACAATAAAGCTCGTATTTGTGAAACTTTGAAGCTTCCAAAAGATTATTATCTTTTATCAATGCATTTTTAAAAACTCTAAAAGAATCTCTAAAATCATTTGCAAATTTATCTAAAGATTTTTGATATTGTTCGTTTTTATTTTTATTAAAATATTCATGCTCTTGTTTGATCTGTTTTTCCAAATCATCAAATGTAAAATTTAAAGTTATATTTAAAGCATTAAAATTATCTTTCAAAATTATTTGAGAAAAATTTGGAGCTTTATCAAAAATTGCTCCATACAAACAAGCTATTTTATTAAATTCGCACTCGTGAAAATCAGCATAACTATAAAATTTAGAATTGTTAAAATAGGCATTATCTTCAAAACGAGCATTTGAAAAATTTAATTTTGCTTTATTATCCTTATCTCGTTCATATCCAAATTCACTATCCACAAAATAAGATCTATTTTCAAATTTGTTTTTCCACAAATTTATATTTTCTATAGTGCAATTTTTTATAAAAAGATATCCTTCAAATATGTTTTCTTGTAGATTTAAAGATATGATTTTTGTATCATTTTGCTTATCATGGCATTTTATAAAAACCAAATGGCTTAAAAATCTATTATTGTACATGCATACTCTTCTTTTAAATTTACATTGATTAAAAAATAATATTTTTTCAAAAGTAATATTTTCTAATTTTATTAATGCTTTTTCAAAAGTACAATTATAAAAATATAAATTGGCTTTTACAATACAATCATTCTGCGATTGTTTATTGTTTAAACTAATACTACATTTACTAAAAATGATATTACATTGTACATTGCTCTTATTATATAATGAAGATATATCTAATGTTTCTTCGCAAACCATATACCATTCCTCATCATCAGAAAACAACTCATTTTTTTGTCTAAGGATTTCCTTTTTTAGTTTTATTACTCCTGTATCACTTGGTGTGTATATATTATCCTTTTTTATTTTTAGAACCTCAGCTAAATTATCTTTAATTTTATCTTCATCAACTTTATCCTTACCATTCTGATGTGTTTTTTTACAACATTTCTCTAAAGTATGAAGTATTTTTTCAAGTGTTTCTTTTATCATTTCATCTTCCTATATTTCAACTTGGTACTATGGAGTTTTTACGTGCGGTTTTTTAATACCCCCCCCCCTTTTTTTTTTGTCAAAATTCATTTATTTCGTGATATAACTTTATCAAATGCTCAATAGATGTGTCTAAAATAGGTTCATACATAAAAGAATTTATATGAATGTTATCTGAAGTTATTGCTAAAGCTTTTTTAATTATAAAATCTTGTTTTTTATTTATTACATTTTGCTCTTTGGCTAATTTATATAATTTTCTAGTTTGATCTTTGGTAATTTCGTTTTGCAAATTAACTTTAGATAATATAAATTCTTCTACTCTTAATCTAATACCAATTGATAAGACAATTTTGTTTTGCAATTCTATAGGATTAATATCGTTGGAATTTACAATTTCATCACAAGTTTTATAAATAAAATCTAACAAACTATCATCTTCTATATTAACCTGATATTCTTGCATATGGCTTGTTAAAACATCTAATACTTGTTTCACTTTTATATTTCTAGTGTTATCTTTTATATGCAAGCAACTTGTCAGTAATAAATATTCTTTATCATGTTCATTTTTAGTATATTCTAAAATATTTCTAACAAATGGTATTAGAGTGATAAAATTTTTCTCAATATTTCTATTGTTTTCTTTAAGAGATTTTATAAACTCTTTAGTATATTCACCTCTTTTAAATATAATTTCTCTCTCATCATTTCTATGTATCATAAATTTTAATGCACCGAATCTCGCTACAGCTCTATAAAAATCAAAATTATGTGTCATAACTATAATCTTAAAATTTGCATTTTCTCGTATCTCATCAAGATACTCCGTAACAGCATGTTTATTTTTATAGTCAAAAGAATCTACAATATCATCAAATATGAACAAAATAGGCTTGTTTGTATTTTTTTGAGCTTCTATTTCAAATAATATCTGTAAAATATATAAAGCCCTTTTTTCTCCATTACTTAAGATATCTTCTAACTTCTCTTTATTAATAATTCTTTCATTTGAATTATCTTTAAATCTAAATACAAATTTTGCCACTTCATTTTTTAATAAAACATCGTCCTGATTTTCTATATCAACCTCAAAAGGAACTATAAATCTACTATTAAATATTTCTATAATCTTTTTCCATGATTCTTGCTCTTGCTTTGACGCACTTATAATTTGTTGTATTCTCTCTTTTTGATTTTCATACAGTGAAACTAAATTTTCAATTTCCTCTATTTTTTTATTAAGATATGAAAATATTACTTCTTTTCTAAAATCTTCATAATTAATTAATTTTAACAATATTCCCTTATTTTTATTAATTGCTTCTTTGAAATCTTTTAAATTTTGATTTTTTGTAATCTTTTTTTCAATTTCATCAAATCTACTTTTTATCTCTTTGTTCTCTAAAATTCTATCAATTTCGTTTTGTATTAAATTATTTAAATTTTCGCTTGTTGTTATCTCTTGATTAGAAATTAATAATTTATGGTTTGCTAAGAAAAATCTATCATCGCTTAAAGCACTTTGTAGTTCTTTGATTTTATGCGTTCCAAATTCTCCATTTTCTGTTTTTTTGAAAATGTCAGATGATGATAAGATTTCATTATATTTATAAAAATACTCTTGTAAAAGATTCCTATTTGCATCAACAAATTCTTTTACTTTGTTTTTATCATCAAAGATATCGTGGTATTTAAACTCATAATTTTCTTTTATTTCTTTTATAAAATCAATATTATCCGATAAAATTTGATAAAAATTTTTATTTGAAAATACTTTTAAAATTTCTTTCTCACAATCAGAGCTGCCTGTATATTTTTTTAAACTTTTTAATAAACTTTTCTTTTGCTTATCTAGTTCTGAAAAAATTTCATCATACTCTTTTTTTAACTTAGGACTAGCCATGAAAGTAGTTACACTTTTAGAAGAATCAAATTCTTTATCATAAGAATCAAAAACAAAAATATCTTCTTTTTTAATTTTTTCGCCATTAAATTCAATATCAGCTTTTGGTATTCTTTCTGAAAATATTTCGTCTTTAATTTGCTTATCATCTTTAATGCTTTTGAATATTTTTGCAAAAGAAGTCTTAAAAATACCATTTTGAGCATAAAACAATACAACATTTTTATTTGAAAAATCAAACTCTTTTTGTAGCCTCCCTATGCCATAGCAATTTTCTAAATCAAGTTTTAATTTCATTTTTATTCCTTATTTTCAATGATTTTTATTTCTTCTTCGGTTAGGTTGTAAAGTTTATAAACGATAGAGTTTATTTTATCTTCTTGGATTTTGGTGTTTGCGTTTTTATCTTGCTCTTTTAAATTTAAAATCTCATCGACTAAGCTTATAAGCTCGTTTGCTAGTTTTTCATTTTTAGAATTTATTTTTGGTATAGGAAGTCTTTCTAAAAATGCCTTTTTATATCTAAATCCATTTTCGCCTAAGTTTCCACCGGCGTAAAATGTTTTAAATATAAAAGCCACAAAATCATTGTTTAAAAAAGCAATAAGATATTTTAGATTTTCCCCCGTTAAAATAAAACTTGTTGCTTCTGCGTAAAAATTTAACTTTGTATCTAAATAAAATTGCGGGCTTCTCACGATTTCACTATATACTATTTTTTCCTTTTCAAACTGTGATAAATAATCTTTATTTGGATTGTTATCTAATTCAAGCCAATGATGTTGTCCTAAATATGGTTTTTGATCCGTTATGGGCTTATTAGTGCATTGTCCCCTAGCTTGAAGTTTTTTCTTGTATTGTTTTAAATGATTATATATAGCAGGATATTCTTTTTCTAAAATTTTATAACTTCCAAATTCAAAAACTATAATCCACAAATTCGCCCACTCATAACTATATCTTTTTATATCTCTACCGCGTAGCATTTTGCGTATGAGTTTGGCGGTGCGTTCTTTTTCGGCTTCATCTTTGCATTTAGCTAGAATTTCATCTCTTTTTTCAGTAGTGATGATAAAGGCTTCATTATAGCCCGTTTTTATACCATAGTTTATATTAAGCCCATGCCAGTCTTTAAGCGGAGTGCCGTGTTTTTCTATCTTTGCTTTTAGTGCGTTTGTGCTTTCATCGTTAAAAGTAAAGCTTTCTTTGCTTAAAGAGTTTTGTGCGATTTTGTTAAAATTTAAAATGCTTTCTATGCTAAAGTCGTTTTCTTTTAAAAGCTCGGTGTTTGGGGCTAGGTACTTAAAGCTATTATCTTTAGTTTTTGCTTTTTCAAAGCTTAGTATGGAAGTATCTACCGTGGCACTATCAAAGACTTTTATACCATTTAGATCGATGTATTCTAAAAGTGTGGTATTTTTGAGTAAAAACTCTCTTAAAGCTTCTCCATAACCTGCTCTTGTGTATTTGTTTGAAGTAATGAAAGACAAAACACCATTTTGCTTTAGCACATTAAACCCAAGCTCATAAAAGTAGGTATAAATGTCGCTTGTGCCTTTATATACCTTATAGTTTTTGGCTAAATTTGGTTTTAGTTCTTTGATGTCTTCTTGTCTGATGTAAGGTGGATTGCCGATGATGAGATCAAACCCTTGAAAGCTCCCGCCCTCATCAAGCACTTCGCTAAATTCAAAACGCCATTCAAAAGGATTTGCACTTTCTAAGTCAAATATACTCTCATAAAGCTTTTTAAGCTTTTTAAATTCTTTCTTAGCGGCACTTTCATCAAAGTCAAATTCAAACATATTTTTAGAGAAAAATGCTCTAAAATTCTCATCTTTTTCATCTTGTGCTAAAAAATCGCCGTATTTTTTAGAGTATTCATTAGCGCCGTTGGTAAGTTGCTTGATCTCTTTGGCAAATTTGTCTTTTAAGCAGAAATTTTTAAAAGATTCTTTGAGGTTTTTGATCTCTTTTGCGATGAGAGTTTTGTCGGTGTAAAAGCCTTCTTTGTAGTCTTTGACTATGCGTTTGTATTTATCCATGCGTTCTTTGATGTTGGGGTAGTGAGAAAGGCTTTTGTGAATTTCAAAGTAGCTTATTAAAGAATTTCCGCATTTTATGTTGATATCGATGTTTGGTAGGGTTTTAAGATCATGATAGTTTGCATCATCAAAGCTTTCATAAAAGCTGTGTTTTAAAAGCTCTATCCAAAGTCTTAGCTTAGTGATCTCGCATGAGTTTGGGTTGATATCTACTCCAAAAAGGTTGTTTTCTATGATGTCTTTTTTACGCTCGAAAAGTTCTTTTTGACAAAGGTGGGTTTTGTCTTTGTCAAAATCAGGGCGTTTATACTCTAAAAACTGACCTTTGTGATTTTGCACTAAAATTTCATCATTTTGCACGCTTAGGTAAAAGTCCTCTTCAAACAAGCCAAGCTCATAATGCACCATAAGCATGGCATTTAAAGCTGAAACTAAAAAATGTCCACTTCCCACCGCAGGATCGCAAATGCGTATGGAACTTAGCAAGGCTAGTTTTTGTTCTTGAGGGATTTTTTCTTGACGCAACTGGGTTCTTAGCTCGTTTAGCTTGGTGGCATTTAGCTTAAAAGTATGGTTAAACTTATCTAGCACGACTTTTTCTATGCTTGCTTTACACATATATGAAGTGATAAAGCTTGGGGTATAAAAACTACCTTCTTTGTAGCCATTTAGCTTTTCAAAGACATTTCCTAAAACGCTTGAGTTGATGAGTTCTTTTTGTTTGATGAGTTCTTCGCTTTGCTCATCTGCTCCAAAATCAAAGCTGTCTAAAAACTCAAACAAATACTCAAGCAAACCTACTTTGCCTTTTTTACTTTTTCCTTTGTCATCTTTTAACTGCGTGTGTGGGTGATACTCTAGCAAAGCATCGTTTTCCAAAGTAGCGATTTCTAGTGTAGTTTTTTCGATGGCTTGTTTTTCAAAAAGTGATGAATTTAAATAAGGCAAATAGCTAAATTTACTCTGCACTCTTGTGTGCTTTTCTTTAGCTAAGATATCAAAGAAAAGGTGTGAAAGGGTAGTAAAATTTGGAATTTTTTCATAGTTTAGAAATTTAAGGGTTTTATCATCATTAAATCTAACTAAATTAGACTCAATAAGCTTTAAAAATAAAATGCGGTTTAGCCAAAGTATGATGAATTTTAACACCTCTTCAAAGTCATGCTTTGGAAGTTTGCTCGCTATGAGATGATAAAGCGTGCCTTGGGCTTGTTTGCTTTGCTCACTTTGTGTGATGATGAATTTAGAAAGCTGTTTGCTCTCGCTTAAACCTAGGATGTACAAAAGCTCTTTATAGAATGCGTTGTTTAGTGAGTTTGCGTCATTTGGGCTAAATTCATTTAGCAAAAAGTCTCTATGAAAGGTTTTAAAAATGCTTGCTAGGTTTTTGAAATTTGACTTTTGCTTGTCTTTTAAAAAGGCTAAATCGATGAAAAAACCTTTTAAGCTTTCTTTGGAATTTTCTATAAGTTTGCTTGCTTCTTTGTAAAATTCATCAGTGTTGCCTTTAAAAAGTGAATTTGGGCTTTGAAATTCTTCAAAAAGCTTTTTAAAGCTTGTGTTTTTATAAAAAAGCTCTTCAAATTCACTAGCTTTGAAAATGTAGAATTTATAAAAGTCTGTGATGATGATAAATTTCAAACTAAAACTATACTCTCTGTTTCTAAAATAATACAAAATGGCTTCATGCAAGGCTTTGGAATTTGGCTTTGTATGGGTGATGAATTCTTTTGAGTTGGGCTTTTTAGCTTCGATGAGAACTTCTAAGTCTTTGCTAAGCTCATCTTTAGCAATGGCTAAATCAATCTCGCTTTTGCCTTTTTGTTTGGTTTTGATGTGGGTTTTGAAATTTAGCGTGGTTAAAAATGGACTAAGTGCGTTAGCTACAAGATAGTCTTCATTTTCATTTTGTGAGCTTTCAAGCCTTTCTAGATACTGCATTAAAGCCTTGCTAAAAGTGTCAAATTCATTTTGTGTGATTTGCTTTTTGCGGTAGTAAGGGTTGAAAAAATCTTTTTCATTTAGCAAAGTAAAGTGCATTTTTAACCTTTATAAAGAATATTTTGTATTTTACTAAAATTTACTTTAAAGGATTGAAAAGACTTTGTGAAAATATAAAAACAAATAAACTGATAATCAATAAAAAATTATTAAATAATATTTAATTTTACATTTTTTGTACTAAGAAATTTTTAATTTTATTGATATACAATAAGTTTATATCAAAAAAATGTCAAGGAGGCAAAATGGGAAAAATTTTAGTTTTCTGCTTAGCACTTGTTTCTTTTGTTTGTGCTAAAAATGAATTTTTTACAAGTGAAGTAAGCTCACTTTACTTAAGCAAAAATGATACAAAAGCTGTTGGTAGATTGCTACCTACAAATCCTTTTGAAGTATTAAAAACTGATGGAGATAAAGTTTTAGTTAAGATCACAGGCTATGTTAATTCTGCTTCGCCTTCTGTGCTTTATTGCAACGATAGTCAAAGAATCATCGTTGCTGCATTTTCCAAAAATACAAAACTTGATTTTAAAACTTACACTAAAAGTAAAAATGGCAAATGGGATAAAGCTAGTATAGAAGTTTGGACTGATAAGAAAGATTTTGCAAAAAGCAATAAAGAAATGTTTATAAAAGCAAAAGAACTTTATATGAATAATTGCGGAATTTGTCATAGTGTTCATAAAGAAAGTGAATTTAGCGCTAATGGTTGGCCTGCTACTTTTAGATCAATGGTAAATAGAACAGGAATTGATAAAAAAGATCATTGGTTAGTGATACAGTATTTACAAAAAAATGCAAAAGATTTTAAGGAGGTAAAATAAAATGGGACTTGATAGAAGAAAATTTTTAAAAATTGGTGCTGGTTTAAGTGTATTACCTCTGGTTCCTAGTTTGGTTATGGGAAAAAGCGTTGAAGCTTCAACTATAAATTCAGGTTTAGTAAAAAATGGAAGCGTGATAACAGCAGCACATTGGGGAATTTTAAAGCTTACCATTAAAGATGGCATTGTGATCAAAAGTGAGCCATGGGAAAAAGTAACACAAATTGACAATCCCTTACAACACTATACAGCAGATATGATCTATAAATCACGTGTGAAATATCCTTATGTAAGAAAAAGTTATCTTGAAAATCCTGACAATCCAAAGCCTGAGCTTAGAGGAAAAGATGAATTTGTGCGTGTAAGTTATGATGAGGCTATAAAACTTATAGCAAAAGAACTTAAAAAAACAAGAGAGCAAAAAGGAACTCAAGCTATATTTGGTGGAAGTTATGGGTGGAAATCTAGCGGAAATATGCAAAATTGTAGAATATTACTTCATAGATTTTTAAATGTCACAGGTGGGTTTGTAGGGACTACTGGAGATTACTCAACCGGAGCTTCTCAAGTGATCATGCCTTATGTTGTAGGCTCCATTGAAGTATATGAACAACAAACTTCATGGGAAAATATTTTAGAACATTCCAAAATAGTAGTTATTTGGGGTGCTAATCCTATCGCCACTTTAAGAATAGCTTGGACTTCAAACGACCAAAGAGGTTTGCAGTATTTTGAAAAATTAAAAAATAGTAAGATCAAGGTTATTTGTATAGATCCTATAAAAACTGAAACTGCTAAATTTTTAAATGCACAATGGATCTCCCCAAGACCAAATACAGATGTTGCTATGATGATAGGTATGGCTAGTCATCTGATCGAAAAAAATAAAGTCAATTATGAATTTTTAGAAAATTATACAAGTGGTTTTGATAAATTTAAAGCTTATTTAGATGGCAAGAATGATGGTATTAAAAAAGATGTAAAATGGGCAAGCAAAATTTGCGGGATTGATGAAAAAACCATTAAAACACTAGCTGAAAGCTTTTATGATAACCCTACCATGCTCATGAGTGGTTGGGGTATGCAAAGAGCTCATCATGGTGAACAACCTCATTGGATGTTAATAACCCTAGCTTCAATGATCGGACAAATTGGTACTAAAGGAGGTGGCTTTGGCTTAAGCTATCACTATAGTAATGGCGGGGTTCCATCATGCAAAGGTGGTGTTATAGGAGGTATTACAGCAGGAGCTGTGGGAATTTGGGAAAATGGAAAATTTAAGGGGTTACCAAAAGCAGGAGTTAGTCAAGGTGGTGCCGAATGGCTGCAAAATGCTGCTAGTTATTCTTTTCCAGTAGCTAGAATAGCTGATGCTTTGTTAAATCCTGGAAAAGTTATAGACAATAATGGTTCTAAGATAACCTATCCTGATATTGACTTTATTTATTGGGCGGGTGGAAATCCATTAGTTCATCATCAAGATACAAACAATAATGTAAAAGCATGGCAAAAACCAAGAACTATAGTTATAAATGAAATTTATTGGACTCCAACTGCCAAAATGGCAGATATTGTAATGCCTACCACAAGTTCTTACGAACGAGATGATATTACCATGAGTGGTGATTATTCTAATATGAATATAGTTCCAATGAAGCAAGCGGTATTACCAATAGGCGAGAGTAAAGATGACTATGAAATTTTTGCTGATATTTGTAAAGTGTATGGAGATGATGTATTTAATGCTTATACTGAAAACGGTAAAAATACAAAAGATTTTATCAAAGAATACTACAATAGCGCTTTAAAACAAACTCAAGCTTATGGGGATGTATTTGAACCAAAAATGCCAAGTTTTGAAGAATTTTGGGCGAAAAACGAGCCTATAACTTTTTCTCCAACTATAGAAAGCATGGAATGGGTTAGATTTTCTGAATTTATCGAAGATCCTATCTTAAATGCTCTAGGCACTGAATCAGGCTTGATAGAAATTTACTCAAAAACTATCGAAAAGTATAATTATAAAGACTGCAAAGCACATCCAATGTGGATGGAACCAATAGAATGGCTAGGAAATGCTACCAAAGAAACACCTTTTCATCTACTAACCAATCACCCAACAAATAGACTCCACTCGCAAATGTGTCATACTTCACTGCGTGAAAAGTATGCGGTAAATGGTAGAGAGCCTATATTGATTAACCCAATTGATGCTAAAAAACTTGGAATCAAAAATGGCGATATTGTAAGAGTTTTCAATAAAAGAGGTCAAGTTCTCGCGGGTGCTGTTGTAACAAAAGACATTATGCCAAATGTTGTAAGATTATGCGAAGGTGGGTGGTATGACCCAAATGATGAAGGAATGTGCAAATACGGAAACGTAAATGTCTTGACTATTGATATGCCAACTTCTGAATTAGCAAACGGAAACATTTCCCATACAAGCTTAGTAAATATAGAAAAATACAAAGGATTACCGCCTGAAATAACAGCATTTACAGCTCCAAAAGGTGCTGAATAAAGCATTCTTTCTTAGAAGATAATTTCTTCTAAGAAAGCTAGATTTTTCAATCCATATGTTGTATCTTATTATAGATTTTATTATAAATTAAAATCACGTATAACACTTTATAATACAACCAAAAACAAAAAAGCTAAAAATAAACCAATTCAACTAAATAACTAAATTAGTCAACTAATTTACTATTTTCATAACACATAATCCTAACCTAACTAAAATACGTAAAAACCAAATTTATCAGATTAATAAAAAAATATAAGCAATTAAAACAAATAAAAACAAAGACGTAAAAACTAAAACCTATCAACTACAATGGATTTAAATATCAAATTAAAGTATTGCTATTAGAAAACTACTATCCCGCCAAAAAACCCACCACAAACTCACTTACAAATACACTACTTATAAAACAAAATCTATACCATCCTAACACTAAAATAATTTATTTTACAAGCTGAATAATAAAAAACCTAAAACTAAATCAAACAACTAAAAATAAGAATTAAAGCCCATCTGTAGTCAATAACCAAGCTGACTAAACCACTAAATAAAAACAATAAAAAATAAAATAATAACCCCCCCCCAAAACCCACCAAATAACAATTCAATAACCAACCACACAAATCTAGGCCATAAGAAACAACCCATAAAACCATAAAATTCAAAAATAAAATAGAATAACTAATAAATAACAAAAACAACACATAAAACTAAATTTTATAAAATAATAAAAAATAACTCTAATCAACACTAACTAATTAGAAATTTTCACAAGCTAACCAAACAACATATAGAACTAAATTTTATAACCAAATAGAAAAATAACAACTAACAATAATCC